>JASBTH010000610.1 GCA_030148525.1 Saprospiraceae bacterium
ATTAACCTATTTACCAGGTAATGATACACCACCACGGTCAGACTGTCCTGATGTCCTGACTGATGTGCACTGGACACAGAACGTTGACCAACAAGAGGCCATCACGGTGCTATCTGAGTCCTACATAGAAACGGCCGGTGGTGTCCAAATCATGGGCAAATGGGATGCTGCCGCCCAGGATGGGGTCGTTTTACGTCCCGGGTTTCACGCCTTACCCGGCAGTGATGTGCACATTGGCACCCAGGATTCCTGTCTGGAAGTTCAATTAGCCAACTTCCGTGCTCCGGCCATCGATTACCAGGCAATGGATGTCCCGGCCAGGGCACAAACCGTTGAAAAACGATCAGTAAGCAATGGTATAACCACACAGGAAACATCATCATCTGCTGACATGCTATCACCCAATCCGGTCCGTGCCGGACAGGTAGTCTGGTTGCCAGAAATTCCGATCTATCTGCGCATCACGGATCTGGATGGTCGAATACAGCTCGAAACGCAGGACCCTGATACCCGACGCATTCACTCTGATCCCAACTGGTCATCGGGGGTATACCTGGTGCAATGGCAGGGGCAGAACGGAGAGTGGAAGACGGAGCGGCTGGTCATTCAGCACTTTTAGAGCGTGTTTATGTTTACCCAGGTAATAAACTAGTTTCTAACGCCCCAGAAAAAAACCCACCGAAAAGATCCACCGGCTTTCCGATTGGTTAAATTCGTACTGCTGTCCGGCAAAATTAATATGATCGCCAAAATTATCGAAGTTGCCTTCGTAGCGCACATCCAGGGTTAAGTTCCACAGGTCCAGTCCGGCTCCTGCCAAAAAGCTAACGGTCAGATCCTCGAAGGTCTGATCGTAATTTTCGAACTCAAAAAGATCGGATGCGCTATCGATAAAAACTCGTCCTTCGGGTCCGGCCATCAGGCGCAAGGGGCCTAGTTTGGCGCCCAGTAAAAACGGGATGTCCAGGTACTGGTATTTCTCTTCCAGCAGCATGCCGGCGCTTCCCTGCTGACTCAGGTCGTCGACCATAAACTCCACCGTATTGGAGTTAAAGACCACTTCGGGTTGTAACAGGAGCGTTTTACCCAGAGGGATGCGTAACATCACCCCGGCGTGCACTCCGTAGCGGGCTTCTTCCAGGGCCAATCGCAAACGATCGCCACCCCCCATTTGTAATACTTCTAATTCATCGACATTGACATCAGTCGTACTCAATCCACCTTTGAAACCAAACTGGATTTGAGCCTCACTCAAAGACAAACCCAAAAACAGAAAACAGGGCACAAGCAATAAAAATCGCATAACGGTAGGTATTTTTTAAGCAGCAAAGATACTGGATCAAACGCATTCCCCTCAATATTGTTACTTTTGGCGAAAGCCCTTAAAAAAAGTTTAAGTGTTTATGGAGGTACAGCAAACTGAATTCCGCGGCAGTTTCCCCAGTGTCCAGCAATGTCCTGCGGACGATAGACCGGAATTTGCGTTTATTGGCCGGTCTAACGTGGGTAAATCAAGCCTGATCAATATGCTCACCGGCCGAACCAACCTGGCGCGCACTTCCAAAAAACCGGGCAAAACGCAACTTCTCAATTATTTTCTGATCAATCAGCAATGGCATTTGGTTGATTTGCCGGGCTACGGGTACGCCAAGATATCCAAGAAAAAGCGACAGGAGTGGGAACGAATGATCCAGGATTACCTGGTCAAACGGCTGCAAATGCAATGTGCATTCGTTCTGATCGATGCCATGATACCACCCCAAAAGATCGATATTGACTTTTTGGACTGGTTGGGAAAAATGCGCATCCCCTTCGTCATCGTATATACAAAAACCGACCGCCTTAAAGCCGACGAACTCACTCAAAACCTCAACGCTATCCGGACCGAACTGTCGAATTACTGGGAGCCCTTACCCCAGGAGTTCATCACATCTTCCGAAAAAGGCATAGGACGCGCCGAGATTTTGTCGTTTATTGAGGAAGTGCGTTTACGCGCCGAGGAACACTAGAAGCCATTTTATGAAGGGACGAGGTTCCGTACGAAATCCAAAAACCGTTTATCCGCAAGTCCTTCCCAAACTGGAGGACTGGCCAATCTATAAACTCAGCGAAGACCGCAAGAAGTTTGTGGAGGAAATTAACGAACACGTCTTGCGTCGGCTCACCAGCCAATCGGCTGAAGAGGTAGAAGACCTGCTTACACGAGCTATCTACCAGGAACGCATCCGGGTAAAGGAGGAACCCTGGAAAGTAGACCCACCGAATGAAAAGCAATTTTGGCGTCGTATCCGCCGGCAATTGATCCGCCGCTCCCTTGATCAACCCCGGGAGGATGCCATACGCAGTAATGCCGAGATATTGCAAAAGATCGTGCATCGCTACAGTGAGGAAATCGTCGGAACATTTCGGATAAAGACGTTCCTGTTCGCCCGGCGTTTCCTGACCTTTTTTTTCAATCGCCTTTTACAGGCAAAACAAAGGGGGTTTTTCCGGGCCAGGGGAGCTCGTAAACGCCTGTATGAAAAGCTGATCGTTCGGGGTGAAGTGGAAAAGCTGCGCAGCCTCTTCGAAAAGGGAACGGTCGTAGTCGTACCCACACACTTTTCTAACCTGGATTCCATCTTGATCGGCTATGCCCTGGATGCCGTGGTGGGGTTACCCTCCTTTTCCTACGGAGCTGGCCTGAACCTCTACAATACCGGATATACGGCCTATTTCATGAATCGCCTCGGCGCTTACCGCGTTGATCGGCGTAAAAAAAACGCCATCTACCTGGAAACCCTTAAAGGCATGTCAACCCTGTCCATCAAGCGCGGCACCAATAGCCTCTTCTTTCCCGGCGGAACACGTTCACGGTCGGGACAATTGGAAAGCAAATTAAAGATGGGGTTACTGGGGACTGTCATTGAAGCCCAACGCGCCCTTTATCAGGAAGGTAAAGATGAAAAGATTTTTGTAGTTCCCCTGGTACTGGGCTATCACTTCGTTCTGGAAGCTCCCTTCCTGATCGAGCAGCACCTCAAGCGCATGGGCAAAGAGCGGTACATCCGGGCTAAAGACGACTTCTTTTCGCCTACCCGTGTGTTGCGCTATGCGTGGAAAGTGCTGTCGGAAGGCAACGATATCACCCTCTCGTTTGGCCAACCCCTGGATGTGATGGGTAACATCGTGGACGAAGAAGGCAATAGTTACGATAAATACGGTAATCCCATTCAGGTCCGGGAGTACTTTGAATCGGACGGCGCTGTCACCGAAAATCTACAGCGGGAAAATGAATACACCCGACAACTGGCCGGGGCCATAGTGCAGCGATACCACGAGGACAATATTGTTCTCAGCAGTCACCTGGTGGCCTTTGCTGCCTTCAATATTTTGAAAAAAGACAATGCCAAGCTAGATCTCTACGGAGTGATGCGCCTGCCGACCGATGAATACATCTTTCCGATGGAAACCCTGCGCAAAACCCTGAAACAATTGCAGCAGATACTTCTGACCATGTCCGATGCCGGCAAGATCAAATTATCAGACCAGGTCTACGGAGACACCGACGACCTCATTCAGCACGGGATCTTACGTCTGGGAACCTTTCACCTGAAAAAGCCCTTGCGGTTCACTAAAAAAGGCACGGTAGTTAGCGATAGTTTCCGTCTGTTGTACTACTACCACAACCGCCTTGAGAACTACGACCTGGATAAAAAGATCAACTGGAAAGAGATTCCTCTTGACCTTTCGGTAAAAGAACAGGATAGCGTAGCCGAGAAATAGACTCGTCTTGCTATTTTGGCCGGAAAATACCCCCGGCCCATGCTAACACGCTTTTTCCTGTCGGAACGCAATATGATGGTCGCCATTTTGATAAATGCCATCATCATCTTCCTTTTATACTTTCCAGGTTATCGCAACGACCCCTTACTGGAGAGTATCGATCATTTATTCATCTTGTTCTTTATCATCGAGGCAGTGGTCAAGATCAGGTACTACAAGGCCAGAGGGTACTTCCAGGACCCCTGGAATCGCTTTGACCTGACCATTGTACTGCTGAGCATACCCTCGGTTCTGGTAAATTTCATTCCGATTCCTGATACCTCACTGGTGATCATCCTGCGTTTATTCCGCCTGGTTCGCCTGGTGCGCTTTATCCGCTTTATCCCCAACATGGGCCAGTTGATGACGGGACTGGGGCGCGCACTTAAGGCATCGGTATTCGTATTAGGAGCGGTCTTTTTCCTCAATTTCCTGTTGGCCATCTTTACCTGTCATATCTTCGGACGGGTCGATCCGGAGCATTTCGGGGATCCCCTGATCGCATTGTACTCCATCTTTCAATTGTTCACACTGGAGGGGTGGAATGAAATTCCAGCGGATATCGTCGAGAACCTTCCGTCGCCCATCATGGTTTGGGGAACTCGCTTTTACTTTGGTTTTGTAGTCCTCATCGGCGGGATTTTCGGCATGTCGCTGGCCAATGCCGTTTTCGTCGATGAAATGACTATGGACAACAACCTCGAATTAG
>JASBTH010000614.1 GCA_030148525.1 Saprospiraceae bacterium
ATTAACAACTCCATCGTGCTGGTCGACTTTGCCAACGAGCGGGTACGCGAAGGAGCCAGTGTGGGTGAAGCGGCACGGCAAGCAGGAGAGGTTCGTTTTATCCCGATCGTAATGACGACCCTGACTACCATTTTGGGACTCTTGCCACTAACCCTCGGGGGAGGCTCTCTGTGGGCACCCATGGGTTGGACGATCATCGGTGGATTATTGACCTCCACCACCTTCGTATTACTGCTGGTACCACTGCTCTATCAGTTGTTCACGAGGGAGAACCAGGATGCTACGCGGTAATGATTCGCCCGGATACGTGCAGGTCACTGCCGGGCAATATAGTTCCGGGCGGGACGATACGTCCTGCACGCTATTTTTGCTATCTTTCGGCAAAATGTGTAACCGACCCTATGAAAGCGATCATCCCCGTTGCGGGAGCCGGCACCCGTCTTCGTCCATTGACTTACACCCAGCCAAAGCCACTGATCCCGGTGGCAGGGAAACCCATCATTTCCTTCATCATTGACCAACTGTTGGACATTGGTGTAAAGGAGTTCGTATTCGTAATCGGTTATCTCGGAGAAAAGATCAAAAACTACGTAGATCAGGCCTACCCCAACATACACAAGACCTTCGTCAATCAAGAATCGCGACTCGGCTCAGCGCATGCCATCTGGACGGCCCGCGAAGAACTGCGGGATGCGGATGAGTTGATTATTTTTTTCGGTGACACCATTATCGATGTCGATTTCCAGGCGGTGATGGACGAGCCCAATTCCTGCCTGTGTGTGCACAAAGTAGATGATCCCCGCAGCTTCGGTGTCGTGGAGTTTGATGAAGAGGGACGCATCTCCCGCCTGGTCGAGAAGCCCCGCATCCCCCGCTCTAACCTGGCAATGGTGGGGTTTTACAAGATCAAAGAAGTGGGTGACCTGTTCGATGCCCTGGAGTTCAATATCACTCACAATATTCGAACGGATGGGGAATTCCCCCTAACCGACGCCCTCATGCGAATGGTGGAAAACCAAACCATCTTCCGGCCTATCCATGTGGACAATTGGTTTAATTGTGGCAAAAAGGATGTCTTACTGGAAACCAACGCCATTCTCCTCGACCGGGAAGGCTACGCTTCCAGCGATTTGCCCCCCTATGATAATGCCATCATCATCCACCCGGTAAGCATCGGGAAGAACTGCAAGATATCCAACTCCATCATCGGTCCGCACGTAACCATCGGCAATAATGCCGTCATCAAGCAGGCCATCGTCAAAGATTCCATCATCGGTAACTACGCTTCCCTGCGCGAGGTCAACCTGCAACAATCGGTAATCGGGAATGATACGGCTATCACCGGTGTACGCCAAAGCCTGAACATCGGCGATAATACCGAGATCGATTTCAGTATGCCGAACCCGGATTAGCGACGTTCCTGGGACTTCAGCCACGGAAGAGACTCAAGAGACTCAAGGGACTTAGGGACTGGAGTGCCGGTATTTGCCCGAATCCGTGGTTATACTGACTGTGGATTTGGGCGGTGCTCTTCTTTGTGTCGGACCCGGAAAATGCTTGGTGCTCAATTGGGAAGGTATGGGTTTGGCTTTCGCCCAAAAACCAATACTTCATAGTCTCTGGAATCCCTTAGGGTCCCTTCAGTCTCTAAGTCCCTTCAGTCTCTAAGTTTCTTCAGTCTCTAAGTCTCTTCAGTCTCTAAGTCCCTTCAGTCTCTAAGTCCCTTCAGTCTCTAAGTCCCTTCAGTCTCTAAGTCTCTTCAGTCTCTAAGTCTCTTCAGTCTCAGAATTCTCAGAAGTCTCCAAAAATGCCAACTGCCCCGCCAGCTCCAAATCGCCCTGAATCAAGGCTTCCCGAATACGCAGGTGTAGCGCCTCGCCTTTTGGGAAAGGCTCCCCGATGTCTTTGCGCAATTCGTCGAGTTTTTGGAACGATGGGCGTTCGTGCAGACCAGCCAGTTGGCCCAGTTCATTACCCGTGAGTACAGAGCTGTGTCGGATCGTCTCGGGCAGGGCTTCGTACCCGATGCTTAGTTTGTTGGATGCCTGGTAGATGCGGTGGATAGCGTCACCACTGGCACGGGTGTAGAAGGCACGTCCCATCCGCCCCATCAGGTCGATCTGATGGGGATCGATGCGGTCTTTTTCATCAAAAATGCGATCGGCCAGGTGCATGAGTTCTACCCGGCAAATCACCAGTTGACCTGCGCCACCTTTATCACCGAAAGAGATGATATCGTGCAGGGTACACTCAAAATGTACCGGTGATTCCTTTACCCGGGCTGGTTTTACTAATTCGGAGGGGATGGGGGTGAGTCCCGATTTAGTGAACTCATCCACACCGGGCGGATATTGGATGCTGGTGACGGCCATTTGGCGTACAATGGGCTCGGTAACTACGTTGATGACAGCCTCTTTAGTTTCCCGCAGGTTTTGGAGTGTATCTTTGGCGGTACCGTCGCTGCCGCGCAAAACGGGAGCGAATGCCAGCATAGCGGGCTGCGTACTGACCACGTTGAAAAAGCTATAGGGAGCCAAATTGGCATTGCCATTGGCATCGAGGGTGCTGACAAAGGCGATAGGTCGCGGGGCTACCGTACCGACCAGTAGTTGGTGCATGTCGCCGGGTGACTTACCGTTGGGGGCAAGGCGGCGCATAGTTGATTGGATCATGGAGTAGTTGGTTTTTATGCTTTCGCAAAAATATACCGCTTCCGAAAAGGTTTGGCAAAGCCCAAACCTTTTCACGCGAGTATATACTCGACTCGAAGTGGTTTTGCTGCACAGTACTTCGTGCTGGAGTCTCAAACCACTTCGTTGTCGGTATAGAAACCGCAAACAGCTTTTTAAACGAATGATATCTTCGACAAGTTGACAGTCTTTCTGGTTTTTCCCACACTTTGTCACCCTTCGGTTGGGTTTTCTGTCAAATTGACTGAAATTTGCGGCTGGCAAAGAAATTGCTTGATAAAAGACTGACATTATATGTTTAATAAAGGATCCAAGAAAAAGAAAAAAAGCGTGAAGGATAAAGACCTCAATGTTCAGGAAGAACAACGGGAGCAAAAGTTCGAAGAGAACCCCGTTGAAGAGACAGCAGGTACCGAACAAGACGATAAATCTGCCGAAGAAACTACCTCGGAAGCACCATCCGAAACCGAGGTGTTGCAAAATGAGAACCAGGAACTGCGCGACAAATACCTCCGCCTTTATGCGGAGTTTGACAATTATAAAAAGCGAACCATTAAGGAAAAGGTCGATTTGATGAAGACAGCATCAGCTGATATTATCAAAAACCTGCTGCCCGTACTGGATGACTTCGATCGTGCCAAGAAAATTGCCGACGACGAAAACTCTACCGAGGAGTTTAGCGAAGGAGTCACACTGGTGTACAACAAATTGTACAATATCCTGAAAAGTAAAGGACTTCAGCCTATGGAATCAGATGGCGAAGCTTTCGATCCGGATTTTCACGAAGCTATTACCGAAATACCGGCTCCATCCGACGAGATGAAGGGCAAGATCATCGATACCATCGAAAAGGGGTATATGCTCAACGATGCGATTATTCGGCACGCTAAGGTCGTGGTAGGTAAGTAATCTGCCCGATCCAATTCATCCATCAATACGAAACACCATAGCATGGCTAAGAGAGATTATTACGAGGTGCTGGGGGTACCCAAGGATGCGGATGCTACAACTATCAAGAAAGCCTACCGCAAATTGGCCCTCAAATACCACCCCGACCGTAACCCCGGGGATAAAGAAACAGAGGAGAAGTTTAAGGAAGCTGCCGAGGCTTATGAGGTATTAAGCGATGCCGATAAGAAAGCCCGCTACGATCGTTTCGGTCATGCAGGAATGAGCGGAGCCCCCGGTGGAGGATTCAGCGGTGAAGGCATGACCATGGACGATATCTTCCAGCAATTTGGTGATATTTTCGGTGACTCAACCTTTGGGAGTTTCTTTGGTGGTGCCGGCGGTGCCCGTGCCGGTGGCCGTACCCGTGCCCGTGGTCAGAAGGGGAGCAACTTGCGTATCCGCGTTGCCCTGACCCTGGAGGAAATCGCCAACGGAGTTACTAAAAAAATCAAGGTCAAAAAGCAGAATACCTGCGATGTTTGTGACGGTAGTGGTGCCAAGGACAGCAATTCCGTAAAGACCTGTTCTACCTGTGGCGGCTCTGGATTTGTTCGTCAGGTGCGATCCACCTTCCTGGGACAAATGCAAACTACATCTACTTGTCCTACCTGTAACGGAGCGGGACAGCAAGTAACAGCTAATTGTCCTAAGTGTAAGGGCGATGGCCGCATTCACGGAGAAGAGACTCTCGAGATCGATATCCCCGCCGGCGTGGAAGAGGGGATGCAGTTGTCCCTGCGCGGCAAAGGTAATGCCGGACTGCGCGGTGGTCCCGCAGGTGACCTGATGATCAGTATCGAAGAAAAGCTGCACAGTGATCTGCAGCGCGATGGACAAAATGTCATCTACGAGTTATACCTCAATTTTGCGGATGCAGCCCTGGGCACTTCCGTGGAAGTACCTACCCTGGGAGGCAAAGTAAAGATCAAAGTGCCTTCTGGTACCCAGTCCGGTAAGATCTTCCGTCTCAAGGATAAAGGACTTCCCGTTGTTCAGGGGTACGGTCGCGGTGACCAACTCATTCACGTGAATGTGTGGACACCCAAGAAAACTAACACCCGGGAAAAAGAACTGCTGGAAGAATTACGCGATATGCCCAATTTTCAACCGCAACCGGGAAAATCTGAGAAGACGTTCTTCGAGAAAATGCGCGACTATTTCAAATAGTCGGACGGCCCCAATTCTTGTTCTATGTAACCT
>JASBTH010000615.1 GCA_030148525.1 Saprospiraceae bacterium
CTCCTTCTGCGTGGAAAAGTTCAGCATTGAACGCCTTACCGAATTGGACGAACAGCAGATTAAAGATCGCATCCAGCGATTCGTAGAGCTGGTTAATTTCCAGCAAGACTAAGAAGCGGTATATTTGCTTTCGCAAAAAAAGAGCTGTCGCCAATGTACGGCGACAGCTCTTTTTTATGCGTCTGGTGCTCTTATCATTCCTCTTCTCCACCCTCGATCACTGCTGACAGGCCGCGTTCGACAAGTGCATCCTTTTTAGGTTTCAGGATGCGTTTGGGGGCCGTTTTGACCGTAGCTTTACCTTTAAAATGGATCAGCATGGCCAATTGCTCAGCCTGCGAACTGGAGTGTTGTAATACCTCCATGAAACACTCAATCACCCAGTCGAAGGTGTTGTGATCGTCGTTGTAAACGATGAGTTGGGCGTGATCACCTACCCCTATATCGGATAGTTCTTCCTCAATTGATACGTCTTCTTCCACTTCTACCTCTTCCAAGGTATTCCAATAGATCATCTGCCGATTTTTAGGGAGATACAAGTTTGATGTACACCAAAAACAACTAATTCAAGTTGTTCAACGTTTCTTGCACAGCTTCAAAATTCGGCATTTCTCCGGCATTATCCAAGACTTCGGCATAGCGGATAACTCCATCTTTATCAATAACAAAGGCCGACCGTTTGGAAACGCCCTTCATTCCCATCACAAAATCCTGGTAGAGTGAATTGTAGGCGCGGCTGGTCTCCTTATTGAAATCCGACAGGAGTGGAAAGTTGAGTTGCTGATCTTTTTTGTAGCGTTCCAGTGTGAATGGCGAATCTACCGAAATAGCTACGACCTCCGATCCCATACTATTGTATTCAGCCAGTTGATCGCGCATCTGACAGAGTTCCTCGGTGCATACGCTGGTGAAAGCCACGGGAAAAAATAAAAGTACCAGATTCTTTCCCTGGTAGTTAGCGAGTGATACCTCTTCTTTAGCATCAGAAAACAAACGGAAGGCAGGTGCTTTGTCACCGATTTTAAGCATAGTTCAATAATGTTAGATAGTTAGCAATAATGATATCCTGAATTCTTTTTCAATTACTGCCAACTGGTCCCAAAATCATCGACACTTATCCTACCTTTGCCGGCAATTGCTAATTGAACATCCATAGAATACCTAAACCGGCAGATAGTTCATGAAATCCACGCAGCGCGCCTATCTTGAACTCCATCTGGCTGTTTTCCTGTTTGGTTTTACAGCTATTTTGGGAGATCTCATCCAATTATCCGCTCTGCTCATTGTGTGGTGGCGGGTACTGCTCACCAGCCTGAGCCTGGCCGTAATCGTTCGGGTGGTGCGCCTGTTTCGCAATTTACCCTGGCAAAAGACACTCAAATTCATGGGCATAGGGGTTATCGTGGCCGTGCACTGGGTGACGTTTTACGGGGCCATTAAGCTGTCCAATGCCTCGATCGGTGTGGTCGCCATGGCTACCACCTCTTTCTTCACCTCCCTGCTGGAGCCCCTGATCATGCGTCAAAAAATAAAATGGTACGAGTTGATGCTGGGTCTTCTCATCGTTCCCGGTATGGCTCTTATCGTTAACAGTACGGATTTTAGCATGCTGACTGGCCTGGCAGTAGGCTTGCTGTCGGCCCTGCTGGCCGCACTTTTTGCTACCCTCAACAAAAAACTGATCACGCATTCCGACGAGCGCAGCATCACCTTCCTGGAAATGAGCAGTGCCTGCCTTTTCCTCACGATTGTCATACCCGTTTACGCCTGGGTTACAGATACGCCTCTTTCCATTATGCCCCCGACGCTACTGGATTGGGGTTACCTGATTATTCTGGCCTTGGTTTGTACCACCTTTGCCTACGTTTTGGCATTGCGGTCATTGCAGCACCTATCAGCCTTTGCCTCTAACCTTTCGATCAATCTGGAGCCGGTATACGGTATTTTGTTGGCGTGGATCCTCCTCAATGAAAATGAAGAGCTCGATACCGGTTTTTACCTCGGAGCGGGTATCATTGTGCTCGCGGTGTTCAGCTACCCACTCCTCAAACGCCGTTTTGAGAAGGGCACTCTATAAAAAAAGTCCCGCAGTGCGTACGCACTGCGGGACTTTTTTTGCGGAAGCTAGACCGATGCTCTAAAGCTCCTCAGTCGGCTCCCCGGAATCCTGTTCGTTGGTATTGGTTGGATCCGTGGCGACATCTTCCTGACCATTTTCACTGGCAGGATACCCTTCGAAGGGGCGCGGACCGATCAACTTTTCCACATCAGATTTCAGTAGTACCTCTTTCTCGAGAAGCACCTGAGCTAATTTTTCCAGATCATCGCGGTGCTTTTCCAGCAATTCCTGAGCACGTTCGTACTGAGAATTAACCAAGCGACGAACTTCGTCGTCGATCATGGAAGCAGTCTCGTCAGAGAATGGCTTCTGGAAGGCATCGTTTTGCATTCCGTAGAAAGACACCTGGCCCACCTTCTCGTTCATCCCAAAAGTGCTGACCATGGAGTAAGCCATTTTGGTCACCTGGTCGAGGTCGTTCTGGGCACCGGTAGAGATACGGCTAAAGACGATCTTTTCGGCAGCGCGTCCGCCAAAGGTCATACACATGCGGTCGAGCAACTGCTCGGTACGTGTAATGTATTCCTCCTTGGGCAGGTACTGGGCGTAACCCAGTGTTCCAATTCCCCGCGGAACGATGGTCACCTTCACCAGTGGTGAGGCGTGTTCCAGGAACCAACCACAAATAGCGTGGCCGGCCTCGTGGTAAGCGATAATCTTTTTCTCATCGGGAGAGATGAGTTTATTCTTTTTCTCCAGGCCACCAATCACCCGATCCAGTGCGTAATTGAAGTCGTCCATATCCACCGCTTTTTTATTGCGGCGGGCAGCGACCAGGGCTGCTTCGTTACAGACGTTTGCAATATCTGCACCAGCAAAACCGGGCGTCATTTCAGCCAGGCTATGCGGATTGATGTCCGGCCCGGTCTTAATATGATTGAGGTGTACTTTGAAGATGGCTTCCCGGCCCTTCAGGTCGGGACGATCAATGCCGATCTGGCGATCAAACCGCCCGGGGCGAAGGAGGGCCGTATCCAACACATCGGGACGGTTGGTGGCCGCCATCAGGATCACACCTTTATCGGTGCTAAAACCGTCCATCTCAACCAGCAATTGGTTGAGGGTATTCTCGCGTTCGTCATTTCCACCCTGGATGCTGTTGCGTCCACGGGCACGACCGATAGCATCGATCTCATCGATGAAGACAATACAGGGAGCTTTTTCGCGAGCCTGTTTGAACAGATCGCGCACCCGGGATGCACCAACACCTACGAACATCTCCACGAAGTCGGAACCAGAAATGGAGAAGAAGGGTACACCAGCTTCACCGGCTACGGCTTTCGCCAAAAGGGTTTTACCGGTACCCGGAGGGCCAACCAGCAATACGCCCTTGGGGATTTTACCGCCGAGCGAAGTATATTTCTTGGGGTTCTTCAGGAAATCGACGACCTCCATGACTTCTTCCTTGGCTTCGTCGAGACCAGCCACATCGTTAAAGGTGACCGTTACCTTTGTATTCTGATCGAAGAGAGCTGCTTTGGATTTACCGATATTGAAAATCTGGGCCCCGGCACCACCGGCACCACCACCCACACGGCGCATGATGAAGATCCAGATCAGTACAATAATCAACAAGGGTAATACCCAACTCAAAATTGGAATGAGGTAGTTCGTCTTGGTGATGTACTGTGGATAGATGCGGTCCTCATCGGGAATTTGCGCATCTTCCTGCCATTCCTTTACCTGATTGTAAAAGATTTCGGCCGAACCAACTTCCATGCGGAAATGGTAGCGATCACCGCCGGGCAAATTCGAGGTTTGAGCATCCTCGTACTGACTCAACGCCGTTTCTTTAAGGTAAATTTGAGCGTCTTTTTCATTGACCACCACGATTTTTTCCACATCGTTATTGGTGATCATGGTCTTAAGGCGCCCCATATTCAACTGCTCAGCCTGCGGGGACAAGCCAGCTAGAATTTGCGCCCCCAGAATAACCAGAGCAATAATCCCGTAGATCCAAAAGGAGTTGAAACGAGAATTATTATTCTTGTTATTATCTGGTTCGTTTTTATTGTTGTTTTCCATTAATAACCTTCTTTAACCGTGCAATATGCCTCTTACACATCCAGTGGTTGGATGGCAATTGATAACTATAACGCAGGGGGCACCCAATCGTTGCCTCTTTTCGATAAAATGACTAAATCCTGCTACAAACTTTCGTATTCTGTTATGGAAGCATCACTCCAGAGACTTTCCAACTCGTAGAAATCGCGTTTCTCGGGATGGAACACGTGGACGACTGTATGGAAATAATCAATACATATCCACTGAGCATTGCGCTGCCCCTCAAGGTGAACGGGCAAAGTCCCACCCTCGTTTTTCAGGGTGGTGGCAACGTTGTCGGCAATCGCCTTAACTTGAGTGAATGAATCACCTTCGCAGATGATGAAGAAGTCTGTGGGAGCATCTTCCAGGCCTCGAAGGTCCATTTTAATGAGATTCTTACCTTTCCGATCCTGGATGCTTTCGATGATAAGATCGTTAAGTTCTTCGGTGGAGAGTTCGTGTGATTGAACTTTGGCTTGTTGATTCAAACTCAGATGCTATGGTTTTTGTTACGAAAAAGTAAATCTTGACACGTCACCAGGGAAACGGTTTTACCTCTTTTTCAGTGCAGTCAAAACATCCGTTTCCACACTAGCAAAGTACAAAAAATTATCCTTGCATCCTAACAACACACTCTTCGTCGGAAAGGTTCTTTTACGCTATCCTGAGCTGCCCTCGACCAACGCCTATTTTCAGGAGTGGCTGAGCCGCGAACGGCCAGCTGAAGGGGCGGTCGTGCAAGCGGATCACCAAACACAGGGGCGCGGCCAGATGGGCCAGTCCTGGTTCAGCCCGGCCGGAAAAAACCTGACCTTCAGCACCTTGTTTTACCCTTCCTTTTTACCGCCCCATAAATCATTCCTCCTCACCAAAGTAGTAGCCCTTGCCACCCGCCAGGCCGTAGCGGAAATAACCGGAGAAAATGCATGGATCAAATGGCCCAATGATATTTACCTGAATGATAAAAAAATAGCCGGCATCCTCCTACAGGCCAGCCTGCAGGGATCCCGCCTGCAATACGCCATCGCGGGTATCGGCCTCAATGTCAACCAGACACACTTTCCCGCAGCCCTGACCCGGGCCTCTTCCCTGGCCCTGCTGACTGGCCGGATATACGATCTGGATGACCTGCGTAATCAAATCCTGGCTTACCTCGAACGCTGGTATCTGCAGGCCAGAGCCGGCGAATTGACGACTATCGACCAGGCGTTCCTCGAACACTTGTATCTTCGGCACCAACCAGCCCGTTTTCAACGACCCGATGGCACTGTTTTTACAGGCTCTATTCAGGGCGTTGATGCCGTCGGGCGGCTGGTCGTACAGCGCGACCAGACACAGGAAAGCTTCGACCTCAAAGAGGTAAGCCTCCTGGAAGCCGTTCATTCAGATAAAAACTAAACCTGCTACCATTATGCGGATACATATACTCACCGTTGGCGATGAGATTTTGATCGGACAAATTGTCGATACCAATTCAGCCTGGATGGGCCAACAACTCAACCTGATGGGGGCCGAAATTGACAAAATCATTACGGTAGGCGATACCTACGAGGACATGGTCCGGGAATTGGATCGGTCGGTCGAAGAAGCCGACGTGGTGCTGATCACCGGTGGCCTGGGACCTACCAAAGATGATATCACCAAGAAAGCCCTGGCCGGATTTATGGGCGTGGGCATGGCCTTTCACGAACCCACCTGGGAACGCATTCAGCGGTTTTTTAATAAGCTGGGACGCTCCACAACGCAGGCGCACAAAGAGCAATGCTTTTTGCCGGAAGGCACTACTGTTTTATACAATAAAATGGGGACAGCTCCCGGCATGTGGTTCCGGTACCGGAACACCATCCTGGTATCTATGCCGGGCGTACCGTACGAGATGAAGTACCTCATGGAGCACGAGGTAATGCCCAAGATCCGGGACATCTATCCCGGGCGGCCAATTGCCCACCGTACGTTACTCACCGTTGGCGAGGGCGAATCGCGCATAGCGGATCGCCTGGCTGATTTCGAGGCCAGCCTGCCCGGGTACATCAAATTGGCCTACCTGCCCAACCTGGGGCGAGTGCGCCTGCGCCTCACGGCTCGTGGTGATGACCAGGCCCGCATCGAACGCGAACTCGACCAGCATCTGGATACC
>JASBTH010000617.1 GCA_030148525.1 Saprospiraceae bacterium
CTCCAATTCCCCCTCTCTCCAACTCCCCCTCTCTCCAACTCCCCCAATCTCCCAGGCCGTACACCGTAAGCCGTGAAATCGTCAACCGTCCTCTAATCAAGCCGGATCTTCTGGGCAAAGGAATTCACATTCCAGGCATACTTGATCTCGGTGACGTCGGCATCTCCGACGCCCCATTCACCAATGCCAATAGCTACGACGTACATGTTTTTCCAGTCTTTACAGGCGGCAATAATTGGCCGGGTCTGGATACGGCCGTTGGCAGACTTAGGAATCTGGTAGTTGTGTTGTGTATCCCAGATTATCGCTCCGTCCTGACGCTCACCAAACTGGAATTTCCACGATTTTGTACCCTTATCATAGGACAGAATACGCACGACGAAATCCATACTTTTGAAATTGTCAATGTAGTCGTAGGGCTCGCCCAGTTCGTATTGTGGGTTATCTTCAACTACGCTGCTATTGCGTCCCAGGCCGATAGCACCCTGCTCCCAGCGCATTTGTAGCTGCCCGATGGGAATATCCTGGCTACTGGGCGGACTAATGCGATAGAACACATTATCGTCCCGGTCGAGTTGCATGTTTGCACTCAAACGCTTGGATGATCCCAAAAAGTTAATTTGCCCCAGCGTGGGAACGACTTCCTGGATCTCCGCTAATTCTTTCAGTTCTTTGGCGGATAGGTCTGCGTTTTGGTCTATTACGACGGAAAGCGTTCCGTTGGGATTAGCTTCCAGATAAAGTGGAAGATTAGAGGATTTGATTTTTTCCAGCAGGAAGGAGTAATTATCCTGCTTGATAACCTGATTTTCTTTTTTAAAGAACAAAAAAGCTGCCACACAAGCCAGGGCGAGTACCAACCCGATGGCCACATTCCGAATGGTGCGGGCTTGGTTAACCTCTCGTTGCATTTCATCGAATATCTTTTCCGCAGTAGGAGAGAGTTCGCCTTGTTGTTGATAAAAGGAGCGAAGACCATCGAGGTATTGATCGATCCGTTTGTTGCCGGATTCGTAAATCTTTTCCAGACGATCCATGGGATTTTGTGGGTCGGTAGCCATAGTCCAATACATTCATTATCGCGACCTGTGGTCTATTCGTTGTGATATGAGCTGAACGAATTGCCGTGTCGAATGGTGAATGTACTAATTAATCATGAGGTTGGACACCGACTATTTCGTAAAGTGGTAGTATTCAGGGGCCAACCTCCCGTTAATTGATAATGACCTGCTCACTTCCCTTTCAGATAGAAGTGAGCAGATCGTTCGCCGGCAGGATACTATTCGCCTCCTAATTCTTCAAAGGCAGCGGAAATACTTCGTTCCACCCCGCGGCCACTCCACTCGGGAGCGCCGGGAATAGATTCCGTAGCTTTTGCCACCTCTTCCATGGTTCGGCCTTTGCGCATTTCCTTTTTCACGTATTTCAAAACGGAACGTAGGTAGTTCTGCATAGCCTTGAGATCATCGTGGTTTCCGGTAACGGGATAGCCCTCCCCGGCGTGACCAAAGATGAAAAGGGTATCCTTATCGAAGGTCTTACGCGCTTTTTGCAGCACATCAATCCAACTGCGGATGGATGCTCCGGCCCCCATATCGATGTAAGGGAAACGGCGGTTGAACAACAAATCGCCCATGTGGACCACATTGGCATTTTCAAAATGAATGAAGGCATCCCCATCGGTATGTCCCCGTCCGAAGTATCGCAGGGTGACGGTCTCCGTCCCAACCTTGTCTGACCATTCCGTATCGAACGTACTATCCGGATACAACTGCGTATCTTCATTACCCCGTTCTTTGGCGGAAGCCATCTGATTCTTTTTGGAATTGCTATGTGCCAGCACCCGGTCGGCAATCCCTTTATAAGCAATATTACCACCGGAGTGATCGCCGTGGTGATGGGTATTAATTACCAGGTCGATTCCCTTGCCACCGCGTTTTTCTACCTCGGCAATCAGGTTTTGGGATTGCTCGGGAAATTGCGTGTCGACGATAACTACGGAATCGCCTTCGATCATCCAGCCGATTGTTCCGCCCCGTTCAGTGTAAATACCTACGTTGTTACGCAGTAAGGTCATGGTCCCGGCATCGGGAAAAAAATGGCTCAATAACCAGCGTTGGCTGGGTACCAGGCTAAGCCCGGACAGGACAGCAGAGTTTCGTACAAAGGTGCGTCGGTTCATGTTTTTGTTTTTTGGTAATAACCACTAAATGATAATCGAAATTTTTTGTTCAGGTTTCTGCAGCACTAATGATAATATTACCCGGATAGCATCCAAACGCTGCTATCGGATGTACCACCTTAACCGGCTATTTAACCGAGTGAGAGTGTCTTGCGGTATTCTTTGGGGGTACACCGCATGTATTTTTTGAATTGACGGTAAAAATGGGACAAGTTGTTGAATCCGCAGTGCATACTGATCTGAGCAATGGAGTAGTTCGGCCTGCGCAGAAGCCGGCAGGCGACACCAATCCGGAATTCGTTGAGGTAATTAACAAATGATTTGTGGGTGATCTTTTTGAAATAGCGTGAGAAGGTGTACTTGTTAAGGTGGGTCAGTCGCGCTACTTCCTCCAGGCTGATGGTTCGGTCAAAGTTGTCGGCAATATACTGGAAGACTCGCTGCAGTCGGTAGTAACTGCCCGAAACATAGTCCTGTTCTGATTCGGTGGCGGGCAGTCCCACCTCTTCGCCGAATTGCCACTGTTGGGATAATTGCTGCAAAAGGGTCAGCAAACCAATGATCCGTTCCGGTCCCTTGGTACGCTGGAAATCCCTGATCTGGTCGGCCAGTGTTTCCGAATGGGCAGCGCCAATCTGGATGCCTCGCTTACTCGCATGGAGAAAGCGCTGAATGTCGTACAGCTCCGGCAAACGAAAAAAGCCCTGTCCGAGGGAGTCTTCTGCAAAGAAAACAGACGTAATCAACAGATCGTGGGGCGTTTGGTTGGCTTTAAAAACATGGGGTAGTTCAGCACCGATCACAAACAAATCTCCGGCCTGAAAAGGCATTTTCCGTTGTCCTAACTGAACGGTTCCCGAACCCTTTTCCACCAGGCTGATCTGATATTCAGGGTGCAAATGCAGGCGGTGGTATTGCGGTTTGTCGTGGTTGGTCTGCACCAGAAAGGCCGCGTCTTCTTTTCGGGTCACCTTAAATAAAATCGGTTTCATAGGTCTGGGCTTGGATCTTGCTTCTGTCAATATTGTACAAAGGTGCGTCAGGATGCTGGAAGCAGACTACCGGAAGACTCTTGCATATTGAGGCACAAAGGATTGTACTATGGAAACGTTACAAATACATAAAACGCTGTACGCTCATCTAGAATGCGCGAAGTCCGGAGAAGTTTACAACCCGGACACAATACAAACATATTCGCGTCACCACCAGCCCCTCCTGGCGAGGTATCATCTTAAAGATACGCAAACGACCCCCGATGATCTTCGGCAACGCCCCCTTACCATGTGGCGCTACCGGGAGTTTCTGCCGATTCGCTCCGACCGGCACATTGTTTCGCTGGGTGAAGGGATGACCCCCTTGGTTCCCATGCCCCGTTTGGCCGAGCGGCTGGGACTGGCTGACCTTACGGTAAAAGATGAGGCACTCAACCCAACTGGTTCCTTTAAGTCCCGCGGTTTGGCAATGGCCGTTTCTAAGGCCCGGGAACTGGGGGTAGAGACCTGTGCAATTCCCACGGCTGGAAACGCCGGCGGTGCCCTGGCCGCCTACTGTGCCCGCGCCGGAATGCAGGCTATTGTTTACATGCCCGATGCAACACCAGATATTTTCCGTAAAGAATGTCAGTTTTTCGGAGCAAGGGTGCATTTCGTTCCCGGAACCATTGCTGACTGTGCAGCTCGTTTGAAAGCTGATTGGCAAGATGATTGGTTTGATGTTTCCACTTTAAAAGAGCCCTTTCGCCTCGAAGGAAAAAAGACGATGGGCTACGAGATCGCGGAGCAGGGTAACTGGCAACTCCCCGATGTAATTGTGTATCCCACGGGTGGCGGCACCGGCCTGATCGGAATTTGGAAAGCTTTTCAGGAATTGCTGGAACTGGGGTGGATCAAAGGACCACTTCCGCGAATGGTAGCTGTCCAGACTGAAGGGTGTGACCCCATTGTTGCTGCCTTCCGGCAAAAGGCTACGCAGGCAAGGGTACATCCCGATCCGGCGCCAACCATTGCCAATGGTCTTCGGGTACCCAATGCTTTTGGCGATATGCTGATCTTAAAAGCCCTGTACGAAAGCCAGGGAACAGCCCTGACCGTTTCGGAAAAAGATATGCGGGAAGGAATCGGTGAGGTGGCGTCGAAAGAAGGCCTGTTATTGGCACCGGAGGGCGCTGCTCTTTGGAAAGCTACTGCTGCCCTGCGGGCTCAAGGGTGGCTGCGGCCCGACGAACGGGTCATGCTGATCAATACGGGCAGTATGTATAAGTATATGGAAAACGTTTGAGCTAACCGACCTCCAAAAACCGCTGGCGAATGTCCGGAGTGGGCATCATGCAGGCATCTTTTTTGCCGAACCAGCGGTAGCGGTTGCGGGCAATCCATTTATAGATACCGTCCCGGATAAATCGGGGCAGCACTTTAAAGGTGTAGAATAAGGTCCAGCCACCACCAAGGATGCGGGCACTTTCCAGGGCTACATCGGAGTGTGTGTGGGCTTTCCCTTTATTGATTAAAACGACGGTACCGAGTTCCCCGGTGGATAATCCGGCTGCGGTGAGCAATTCTTTACCGGTGTCGGATTGCAGGGAAGCAAAGCGAAACTTCCCCTTCGGATCGATCTTGATCACGAATTGTACAAAACCACTACACATATTGCAAACCCCGTCAAACAACAGGATGGGATGCTCGGGATACAGTAAATCAGCTTTATCACTCATGTACAGGGCGTTTACTCGATCAACAATAAAGAAGGAAGGCAAGTTTACCCCCCTCATACCTCACACCTCACACCTCAAACCTCACACCTCACACCTCAAACCTGATACCTGTTAAACTATTCGAACAACTTCTCGTACAACTCGGCAATCTTGCTAAGGGTATGGATCTTGATGTTGTATCGCTTTGGGTCCACCCCTTTCATATTGTATTTTGAAACAAAGATATGCTTGAAGCCCAATCGGTCGGCCTCCTGTATGCGTTGTTCCACGCGATTAACTGATCGGATTTCGCCCGACAACCCCACCTCTCCGGCCAGGCAAACGTCGGTCGGAATGGCAATATCTTCCAGAGAGGATATCAGCGAAGCCACAATACCCAGATCTATTGCCGGGTCGTCGACCCGTATCCCCCCGGCGATATTGAGGAATACATCGTTCTGACCAAAGGGAAACCCACCTCGCTTTTCCAATACGGCCAGCAACATGGATAGCCTGCGCAGATCAAAGCCGGTGGCCGACCGCTGCGGGTTTCCGTAGACAGCGGTACTGACTAGCGCCTGGGTTTCGATAAGCATGGGACGCATACCCTCCATCGTTGCCGCAATGGCCGAACCACTCAGGTCGTCGTCTTTTTGCGAAAGCAATAACTCCGAGGGATTAGCTACTTCGCGCAATCCGTCGGGCTGCATTTCGTAGATGCCCATTTCATCGGTGGATCCGAAGCGATTCTTGATGGTTCGCAGGATGCGGTAGGTGTAATTGCGATCTCCTTCAAACTGTAGTACGGCATCGACAATGTGTTCCAATAGCTTGGGGCCGGCAATGGAGCCATCCTTGGTAATATGGCCAATGATGAAAACGGGGATGTGCATGCTCTTGGCAAAGCGTTGGAGCTCCCCGGCCGACTCACGCACCTGAGAAACACTGCCCGGCATAGAATCGATGTAGGGGGCAGCAAGTGTTTGAATGGAGTCGATGATCAACAGGTCAGGCTGAAGATCCTCCGCCAGCGAGGTAATACGCGCTACATTGGTCTCGGTGAGAATGTAGCAATCGGATTGCTTATTGGTCAGTCGATCGGCCCGCATTTTTATCTGCTCTTCGCTTTCCTCCCCAGAAACATACAGAATCTTGCTTGGAATACCCATGGCTACCTGCAGCATAAGCGTAGACTTACCGATGCCGGGTTGTCCACCGATCAACACCAGTGATCCGGGAACGATGCCTCCGCCCAGCACCCGGTTGAGCTCCCCGTCGGGAGTGACCAGCCGTTCGGTCTTGCGGGCTTCGATTTTTGGCAGTGGAATGGGCCGGGGACCACTTTTACTGCCGGTAACTTGTGGCTTCCAGCTTTTACGGGCGGCCTCTTTAGCCGTTTCCCGTACGATCACGTCTTCGTGGTATGTATTCCACTGCTCACAGGAAGGACATTTACCAACCCATTTAGGGGAAGTAGCGCCACATTCGGAGCACACAAATATCTTTTTGACTTTTGCCAAAGGTGAATTAGTTTGAAATCAAAACTTTTATAGAGTGTGCTTGTTGGAAAGCAACAGAAGTAATTGATATACACTCGCATACAATGATCCCGGGTGTACGTCAATATTGAAAAATTACAGTCTTGATTGCATTATTAGGATTATTTCCTACTTGCATAAAAAGTAGATTGTTTTCATTTGGTTTTTTGGGGTTATGTAGGGTGCTGCCTTTGGCGGCGCCCTGCTTTTTTTTGCCCGGACCTGTTCCGTCCGGGCTGCTTTCTGTCGGGCTTTCGCAAAAATAAACCCGGCCGATCTTTACCGATCACTCAATTTTGCTAATAGCCTCAGTATCTCCAGGTACAACCAAATCAGGGTTACCAACAGACCAACTGCTGAAAACCACTCCATATACTTCGGCGCACCGTATTGCTCACCTTTCTCAAAATTGTCGAAATCAAGGAGCAAGTTGAAGGCAGCAATACCTACGATCACCAGGCTAATCCCAATACCAATCGGGCCACTGCTGTGCAGGAAGGGCAGGGAAGCACCAAACAGGTTGGCGACAATGCTGATCAGATATACGACCATCACGGCTCCCGTGGCCATCATCACCCCGGCCCGGAGTTTCTCCGTAACCTTAATGAATCCACCCTGGTAGAGGAATAGCATCAGGCAAAGCACCGCAACGGTCAGCAGTACCGCATTGATAATAATCCCATCGTACAGGCTGGCGTACATGGCCGAAATACCCCCCACAAAAAGCCCCTCCAGTACCGCATATACCGGTGCCAAGCGAGGTGCTAAATGGGTGCGAAAGGCCATGACCAGCACCAGGACAAAGCCGCCAATAGCACCGCCCCAGATAAGGATAGGATTAGGAATATTATAACCAACTATGGCAGCTATGATCAGAATGGCTGTCAGTAAATAGGTTTTTTGTACGGCTCCGTTTACCGTCATGGTCTGTGCCTCCCCACGTGCCATATTGGCATCGAGTGGTTGGGCTTTTTGGTAGTATTCCTCCCGCATCACCGGGTTCGAGGAGGAGGACATAAAGCTTCTTCTTCTGGACATATTTCGTATTATTTTTTAGTCAATGGTGTTCGATTGCCAAATATACCGACAACGAAGTGGTTTTGCTCCGCAGTACTTCGTGCTGGGACTCTAAACCACTTCGAGTCGAGAATAGTATGGCATATTCGAAAAAGCACGATCAATAAACAAATTTATTCTACGGGTCGTTTCATCCATTCGAATGAAAATACATCCGGTCGGTGGTAATGGCCTGCCGCGTCGAAATCCATTTTGCTCTTTGCGATCAGGCTGAGATCTAATTCTGCCTCTACAATTCCTTCCTGGCCGTACAGTGGACCGGCCAACACCTCCCCGAGCGGAGAGATGATCACGCTCCCGCCCCGGGTCATTATCTCGGGTTGATCCGCCAGTTCCTCCTGAAAACGCTCCGGGTAATCCCGTTTGCGTACAAATTGATTACAGGCAAGGACAAAACACCGTCCCTCACAGGCAATATGCTGCATACTTGCCTGCCAACTGTCGCGGTGATCAGCCGTTGGGGCCAGGTAAAACTCGACTCCCTGCTGATACAAATTCATGCGGGCCAGCGGCATATAGTTTTCCCAGCAGATTAATCCGCCGATCTGTCCGTATGGGCTATCGACCACCTGCAGGTCATCACCGGCGCCTTCTCCCCAAAGTATCCGTTCGGTTCCGGTGGGCTTTAACTTTCGGTGCCGCTGTACCAACTGACCTTCCGGATTGAAATAGAGCAGGGTGCAATACAGCGTACCACCCGTTTCGGATCGCTCCGTGACGCCCATTATCAGCCATACCTTGTGTTCCGCGGCAATCTTTCCCAGCCGCTCAGTCGCGGGTCCCGGCACTACTACCGTATTACTGTAGTACACCAGCCAATCCTCCCTCCCTTCCTGCGAACGGCTACCTACTACCGTACCAAACTGTAATCCCCGCGGATAGGCAGGCAGAAAAGTCTCCGGAAAAAGAACCAGACTGGCTCCCCGGGCCTTGGCCTGTGCCGTCCAGTCGGCCACCAATTCCAGGCTCCCCGCCAGATCAAATAGCTTCGGACTGGCCTGGACCAAAGCCACCGTTACTCGTTTTTTCATAGTATGTCGGTTTGGCAGTAAAATAGGGAATTGGCCGAATACCTTTCATGTAGAGAGAACAGCATTCTTTTGACTGATACTAGATTAAGAGCGTGTTGGGGATTTGTTTTTGATGGCGAAAATGTCTAGAATTTGGTTCTCACAAAGCCATTTTTGAGCTTCGTAGCAGGGCTACGGGGCTCAAAAAGGCTGTAGTGAGGTTCAAATAATAGACATTTGCAGTCCAAAGGATAAATCCCAAACACGCTCTAAGGTTGAGGCTTTCGCCTTCACTGCGTTCCGGCAGGTGGAGCAGATCGTTAGTCTGGATGGAGACTATACAGGAGGCTCGGTGCATTGCTTCTTTAAAAGCTAGACCGCCATAGCCGCAAAAGCTTAGTCTGGAAATTTCTTGGCCGGGTACTTTCAGGAGTAACCTGTTTTCTAATCTCCATATGTACTTCTGATCTCTGATTTCATACCTCTAACTTCAAGCCGGTCTCGCATACGCCAATCGCTCCAGAAGCTCCAGCCCGTAGTAGCTATCCAACCCCGCTACCCCCACGGTGTCCAGGTTTTCCAGTGCAATGTGCCCGCTTTCGAGTTGGGCTTCCTCCGGGAAGTAGATCTCCTCAACGACACCGACGATCAGCCAGGTATTATTGGCTTTGATATGTTGCTCCTCCTGGAAGGTGAGGCCTAAGCGAACCGGACTTTCCGAAACGTAGGGAGCAGCCAGTGTATCGGAATGCAGGGGCGTCAGACCCGTGGCTGCAAATTCCAATTCGCCGGGTTTGTATTTGGCGGAGGTTTGGTGGGCGGCCTGTACCATGTCCCGCGTCACCATATTCAGGGTAAATGCCCCTGTGGTTTTCAGGTTGTCGTACGTTTGCCGGTGCACTGTCAGGGGACGCAGGATAAAGCCCAGGTAGGGCGGGTTGGCGCCGATGTGTACGATGGAGTTAAAGATGGCTAAGTTAGTATTCCCATCGCGATCCTGCGTACCGATCAGACAGGCGTTCTTAATGCCGGGGATGGTATTCATCAAATGCATCCGGGGCAGCCGGTCGAGCTGCTGAATCTCCTGTCGGGTCATTCGTTTGGTCATATGTGGTATTTTGTGGAGCAACAACTGCAGTAAAGTTAGGTTGATAGTTTCTTAGCTTTCGCAAAAAATGGAATTATGTTACGTATCCTTTTGGTCCACTTTGTTCTCGTTCTGGTCTTCTCAGCGTGTAAAACGGATATGCCCGATATGGCCTATCAGGAGCCGGGGTATTCCTTGTCGGGAACCGATAGCCTGATTAATCAAAGCTACGAAGTAGTGACCTTTAAGCAGGATGCCGACTACGAAGGGGAGGTTGTGGCTACCTTGCTACACCGGGCTCCCGATACTGCCAGCACGAAAGCAATGCTGTATATCCACGGCTACGGGGACTATTATTTCCAGTATCACGTCGGCGAATTCTTTCGCGACCTGGGCTACCATGTGTACGCCCTGGAACTGCGTAAATACGGCCGTTCCCTGTTGCCGCACCAACGCCCAAATTACACCCGGAGTATGACGGAGTACTTCCCGGATATTGACAAAGCCATTTCTTACATCCGCGATGCCGGCCAGGAGACCATTGTGCTCAACGGCCATTCTACCGGTGGCCTTACGGCCAGCCTGTACGCTGCCCGTGGTGAGAACCGTTCTGATATTAATGCTCTATTACTCAATTCACCCTTTTTCGCTTTTAGCGGAAGCGGGGTGGAGAAAGCGGGGATCTCCCTCTTCGCGGGTCTGAGCCGGTTCAATAAAAAAGCCTACCTACCCCGCGAGAGCACCGGCCTTTACGGACGCAGCATTCATCAGGACTACGCTGGCGAATGGGATTACAACCTTACCTGGAAACCCATCGACGGTTTCCCCCTCTACTATAGCTGGCTCAAAGCCATTCGCGGGGGACAAAAACAGGTGCGTAGAGGGCTCGACCTGACCATGCCCGTGTTGATCCTGCACTCCGATAGCTCCTACGTCGGTGATACCCTGTCGCCGCAGGCGCTGCGGATGGACGCAGTCCTCGACGTGGACCTGATGCATAAACGCGCCCAAAACCTGGGTGAACAAGTCACCATTGAGGTGGTTGAGGACGCCATGCACGATGTCTTCCTGTCACGCGAGGAAGTGCGCCGGGAGGCATTTCGTCGTACGGAGGCGTGGTTGGGAACTAAATTCCAAGATTGACCCTAACACTTTTTAACCCTTCCCCCGAAACTTTACCACGTCGCTAACCATCGGGTAACGCAACTTAACAATTGCCCGCCCCATCTTGCAGCCATACAAATCACACAAAAACACACCTACGATGAATCGATTGACTGTAACCATCCTGGCGATTATGACTTTTTTGGGGATTACCCTGGCGGCAACGGCCCAAAGCACGGAATACGGCCTGCGCGGCGGAGTGACCTTCAATAATGTTCGAACCACAGATCTGCTGGATGCGGTTGCTCCCGAATTTGACGATCTGATCGGCTACCAGGCCACTGCTTTCGCGACTATCCCGGTTGCCGGAGCACTATCTTTTCAACCGGAGATTACCCTGGCCCGCAAGGGATTTTCGTTCCGCGATGGCACGGATGTTGACTTGTTTGGTCTGCCACTACCGGTGGGTGTGCGGGCCGATACCCGCTTCAGCTACCTGGAAGCACCGCTCCTGGGTAAGATCAGCTTTGGGAACGACCTGGTGGAAGGATTTATCGTGGCGGGCCCTGCCTTTGGTTACGCTACCGGTGGTAATGTGAGAACACGCACTACCGGACTGGTTGAATTAGATCTCACCTCCATCGATATCGATCTGGATGCCATCGGCTACAATCGCTTCGAAGTATCGGGTATTATTGGTGCCGGCATGGCCATCCAGGCCGGAGCGGGCAAGGTACACCTCGACGGAAGGTATCAGCATGGCTTCACCGAATTGTACGATATCCCCCTGGTAACCGAAGGCGTGCGCAACCGCGGATTTATCCTCTCTGCGGGATATTCCCTACCTTTAAACAGGTTCTAGGTATGAGGTATGAGGTATGAGGTATGAGGTGTGGGGTTTGAGGTAACCTATTACCTAACCTCACCCCCCAAACCTCACACCTCATACCTGTCTGAGCTCCTTCTTCAGTATCTTACCCGTTGCGCTCATGGGGAGTTGATCCAAAAACTCGATGATGCGGGGGTATTTGTAAGCGGCGATCCGGGTTTTGGTCCAGCCGATAAGTTCTTCTGCCGAGGCTGTTTGGCCATCTTGTAAAACTACGCACGCTTTGATCTCTTCGCCGTGTTGCTCGTGGGGGACCCCGATAACAGCTACCATGCTTACGGCCGGGTGCTCCATCATCACTTCTTCTACCTCTCGAGGGTATACATTGAGTCCGCCCCGGATGATCATATCCTTGGTGCGATCGACGATGTAGAAGTAGCCGTCTTCGTCCATATAGGCGACGTCGCCGGAATGCATCCAGCCACCCTTCAGGGAGTCGGCATTTACTTCGGGGCGATTGTAATAGCCCTTCATCACATTGTGCCCCCGGTAGAGTAATTGGCCTTTTTCGCCCACGGGGAGTTGCTGGTCATTCGCATCGGCGATCATCACTTCTACGCCCCATACGGGCGTGCCTATGCTGCCGGGTTTGCGTTGGCGGCCGAGGTGATTAAAGGTCACAACGGGAGATCCCTCCGACATGCCGTACCCTTCGATAATGGGTACTTTGAATTTGGCTTCGAATTGCCGGAGTACTTCCACGGGGAGGCTGGCACCACCGGATACCGCCACTCGCAAGGACTGCTGAATGTCTTCCGGTTTGATGCCGGTGTCTCCCGCATTTAACAGGCCCCAGTACATGGTGGGTACACCGGCAAAGACGGTGATATCGTGCTTGAACAGGAGTCCCATGACCGCTTTGGGATCAAAGCGGGGGAGTAGAATGAGGCTAGCTCCCCGGTACACACCGGCATTCATGAGGACGGTCATTCCGAAAATATGGAATAGTGGCAGTACCACCAGCATGCGATCTTCGGAGGATGCCTGGAACAAATCGGCACTCAGGATGGCATTTTGCAAGAGATTGGAATGCGTAAGGTCCGCTCCTTTCGGCCGGCCGGTAGTCCCCGAGGTATACACAATCACACAGGTATCCTCGGCACCGGCGGGGTGGGTGGCAAAGGCGGGGGATTGGCCGCTCATGACTTGCCCCAGTGTCTTGGTATCGTCGAATGGGGAGGAGGCTTTTGGATCGGCGGTGATGGTGACGAAGTGGGTGCAATCTTTAGCCTCTTGAAATCCGGCAAATCCTTCTTCTCCCATGGGGAGCTCGGGCGTACCTTCAAAGCAGAAATAGGCCTTTGCTTCGGAATCTTGGAGGTGGTAGGCTACTTCGGATCGTTTTAACAGCACACTAAGTGGAACCACGGCGGCACCGGCCTTCAGAATGCCGAAGTATACCATGGGGAAATAGGGTACGTTCAGGCAACTCAGAGCTACCTTGTCACCCGCTTGAATTCCCATTTTTTGCAGACCGCCGGCCACCTGATTCGCCGCTGCGTTGATCTGAGCGTAGGTGAGGGTAGTTTCATTAAAAATAAAGGCTTCTTTGTCGGGGTAACGGCGAGCGCTGTCTTCTAATAAGACCGATAAATTGAGCATGGCAGGGCTGTTGTTTTGGTGATTATTACTGGTAAGGTTCCGGTATGGTATGCCCCTCCAGTTGTTCGATCAGTTGGCGCATAGCAGGAGGAACAGGTGCCTTTTCCTGTGTTTTATAGTCAAAAGTGACAATAACGCCATTCATGATGGCTGCCAGGCACTGGTGCCGTTGGCTGTAGACGCGGCAGTGCATTGTAAACCGGTCTTTCGACATATCGGTGACCCGTACGGCCGCAATGATCCGGTCGGGATGGGTTAGAGGGAAGAGGTATTTGATGTCCTGTTTGGCCAGGATAAACCCCGGTTTGTCATCGTTAAAAACAACATCCTGGCCCAGACGTGCGAAATAGTCGATTCGAGCGGTTTCGAACCACTTTAGGTAATGGAGGTTGTTCACGTGTTGAGCAGCATCCATATCTCCCCACTGTACGAGGATTTCCGTTTTTACCGGAAAGGTGGACAACTCGCCATCATAAGGTTCCATGAAAGTTGCTTTAGTCAAAGTATGTTCTTCTCTGACAATTTTGCGGGAAATGCATTTGCATTGTGGCGCGTAAATTGCCAGATAGCCAAATATGTTTGGCAAAATAAAAAATATACCGGCGTTTATGTGGCCGGAAACGGATATAGCCTGAAATTTCCCTGAATTAGTCACCGGGCTGGCGGGAACGGTGTAGGTTGAAGGTACGTCGTTGTCCGCGCGGTGCATTGAGTAATTGTTTTAGCGAAAGCGCATGTAACCCCAGTGCCAGGGGAATCAGAAATCCAACAATCCAGCTGTAGGGGAAATCGGCCAGAAAGGAGCTGTCGGGCCAACGAAGGAAGACTTGCTGCGGCCCCGGGTAAGAAATAAAGGCGATCATGAAATTGTGCAGGAGTAAGGCGGTACCAAAAGCATTCCACAAAATTCCTTCAAACCGGTGGTACCGGCGCTTGCTGAAAAAAACATATCCCGCCAGTGGCGCCGTTAAGCCCACGGTAAAGTCAAAATTCAACCACAGAAAGGTCATCTGCATGGGTACGAAGCCCGACTGGTATCCGAGGTAGAGAAAAAGGTCGAGCAGGAACCGAAACGTCTGGGCATAAATAATCCAGGATTCGGGTATGGCTTTCAGAGTAGGGACAAAACGCGGATCGATCAACAGCCAAAGTACAACGGCCAGTGGAGGTACCATAATCCACAACAAGCGTAAGGGCAGATCTGTATCGCCTCCAATCCATCCCCGCACACTCAGGGCCGCCAGCAGCAACAGCCAGGTGTACAGTCCCAGTTGTACCCAACGCACCCGCTGATCGATGCGCTCCGGTGTTATCCCCCTTTTCTGCCAGGCAAAACGCAGCGTATACCGAATGGAATAGACTAACCCGAAGGTGAGTATAACAATGATAGCGGGGGGAATGAGTTGGGCCAATTGTACGTTCATGCATGAGAAAATAAGCAACTGCCTCGTTTTTTTCCGGTTGGATTGGACACTTTTGTGTATTTTTTTGGATACCCTTGGGCTTCGGCACTTTGAAAAACCCGTGGGGCGTGCTTATTTTGCTGCCGCAAAAGCAGAAATGGAATTATGGGAATCATTATATCGTTGTTAAATCACAAAGGAGGGGTTGGCAAAACGACCAGTGCCATTAACATAGGTGCAGGTATGGTTGAATTGGGCCGACGCGTGTTATTAGTCGACCTGGACCCCCAGGCCAACTTGACTCTGTCGTTGGGAGTCCCCCGCCAACCCAATACGATTTATGAGGCTGTGCGTGGTGAAAGCCCGCTTGTTCCCTATAATGTGCGGGAGGGATTGGACATTGTCATTTCCACCCTCGATCTGTCGGGAGCGGAAATGGAATTGATCAATGAGGCCGGACGCGAATTTATCCTGCGCGAATTATTTGACCCCATCAAGGAGGACTACGACTACATAATTATCGATTGTCCGCCTTCCCTGGGTTTACTAACATTGAATGCACTGACCAGCAGCGACCTGGTATACATACCATTGCAAACGGAATTTTTGGCGATGCAGGGCCTGGCTAAGATCCAACAGGTAATCAATAAGGTAAAATTGCGTTTGAATAAGGGACTGGAAGTCGGAGGGGTTATCGCTACCATGTACGACCATCGCAAAGTGCTGAATCGGGATGTCGTGGAAACCATCAAGAAGTACTTTGGTGAAGCCGTATTCGATACGATGATTCGCGACAATGTGGCGCTGGCCGAAGCACCGGCACAACGCCAGGATATATTCACGTACAGTCCCAAAAGTCCGGGAGCGGAAGATTACCTGTCGTTATGCCGCGAAATTATTGCCCGTACGGAACAGGAAATGCAGGATGCTTGATTTTTAGATGTTTGAAGCCGTTATCCATGAGTAAGAAGAAATTTAAGGAGGGACTGGAAAGCTTATTCCAGGAGGAGCCACCGGTTGAAAAGGAACCGACGGCAACTGCGGCCGAACGTCGAAAAGCAAAGACATCCGAACCTGCCGGAGACAAAAAAGACCGTCCTTCGGGTGGTAAGAACTTCACCGGTGACCTGCAGTCTTTTTTACAGACGGCTTTTGAGGAATCCTATGACCGCCAGACGAAAGCACAGCCGGCCAAAAAAGAGACCTTTTCGTCGGAAATCAAAAAGCGTCACGCTAAACCGATGAGTGGATTAGATGCCCTGATCCGGGCTACGGTCGAACCTGCGCGCATCCAAACAGGAGCAAAGAACACCCGTCGACTGACGGTAGCCTTCGATGAACAGAAGCTGGAAAAGCTCAAGAAGATCGCCCGTATGGAAAAAGCCTATCTGCGGGATATCATCGATGATATCGTGGAAGAATACATCCGAACCTACGAGCAAGATAAAGGCGATCTATAATCTTGCATAGCTGGTCGGATTTGGTTGCATCTTTTATGGATTCCACCTAATATGCTGTCGAATCCAAAAAGCCAGACCGTGCCCGTCCTATCCCGACCGCTCCTCCTTATCCTTCTCGGAGTTCTGCCTTTTTTTTCGGAGGCCCAGGAATCGCGAACCCATCATCCTTCGGGACGTCCCAAACTGGGACTGACTCTCAGCGGGGGAGGGGCCAAAGGCTTTGCCCATATCGGTGTGCTCAAGGTAATGGAAGAAGTAGGGCTGCGTCCCGACTACATCACCGGTACGAGTATGGGGAGCATTGTGGGTGGCTTGTACTCGCTGGGGTACTCAGCGGATTCCCTGCACACTATTGTCCGGGAACAAGATTGGGGCCGGGTACTCAGTGATGATCTCTTTCTGGAAGAAGTAGTCTTCGAAGAGAAGTTGTATTTCAATAATGAGTTTTTAGAGCTTCCGATCGATGGCTGGGTAGTGCGCCCTCCGAGCGGCCTGATCGAGGGGCAACAGATCATGG
>JASBTH010000620.1 GCA_030148525.1 Saprospiraceae bacterium
AACATAGGCCGGATGGCATCGTTCTGAACGCCGTATAGCCAGGCAATGAACAGCATCTGGGTGGCACCGCCACGGTACCAGTTCCCCTGCTCCACGTAATCGCCAACTTGTCCGACTCCGGCACCAAAGCCCTGAGCTACCAGGGTGGTGTGCGCGGGGTGATCGAGACTGGCAACGGCCATTTGCCATTCGGCGGTAGATGAACAACCGTAGGTAGCGATCTTTCCGTTACACCAGGGCTGATTCTCCATCCATTCGAAGGCATCGTAGCCATCGGTCAGAGGCGTGCCCAGGATATCCCAGTCGCCTTCACTGAAATAGCGGCCTCGTTCGTTCTGTACTACGTAGGCGTAGCCTTTTTTCACGTGTTCCAGAGCGGTGCGGTAGGTGCGGGTACTCATTTCCCCGTCGCGCCAGGAGTTGAAATTGTAAGGCGTCCGGGAGAAGATAACGGGTACCGGCTCGTCGGTCTTCGGACGGAAGATATCGGTGGACAGGCGGATACCGTCCCGCATCGGCATCATTACTTTCTGATCGACAATGGCGATCTCTTTGAGTTCTTCCAGCAATTCTTCGCCAGACTGGGCGCTGACCTGAATGCTGGTCCCCAACATCAGGAGGAGGGACAGGATCAGCCAGCGCGTGACATTCGTTCGCATAGTTTTATTACGTTTAATGAGTATTCCCGAAAATATAGGGAGAAAGTAGCACCTCCCCCTTATTATCGGTCTATTTTGTTAAGTACGCCTTTCGGCAAAAGACAAAGGGCGTTTTCCCATTCTAATAAAAAACACCCGTCTAAGATGCGCATTCTTTTACCCATTGTCTTCATTTTGGCGACAGCCCAACTCCGGGGCCAGGCCTTTGAAAATGTAGTTCCCAATCAAGACTACCCGTACAATCATTACCTGGCTTTAGAACCTGCCGATTCCATCCGCGGAGCCCTGCTGTTATTCCCTGGGTTCAGCCAGCCCGTGGAATCCGTTTTTGGCGAAAGCCAATTACCAAATGTAGCCTACAGCAATGGTCTGCTCACCCTGGTCATCGCCGGTGGCTCCTTCCTGGCAGCCGATAATAACTGGAATGCCCGCACCAATTTCCTGCTGAATCACGCGCTGGAAAAGTACCAGATCCCTCCCGACAAGGTGGTGATCGGAGGATTCTCCGCCGGCGGTACCCTGGCCCTGGGGTACACGGAAGCCTGCTACCGCGATCCAGAATCATTTACGGTACAGCCCCGGGCGGTGTTTACGGTGGATAGTCCCATCGACCTGTTCGAGATATGGGACTACTTCGAGCGGGAGATCGCCCGCAATTTTTCGGAGGTCGGCACCAACGAAGCCCGCTTCATCCGCCAGCGAATGACCGATACCTACGGCACCCCCGAAGATAAGCCCGAAGTGTACCGGCAACTCACGCCCTTCCGGGTCAACCAGCCGGATCCTGGCAATGAACAATACCTCTCCGAAGTGGCCGTACGCCTGTACTACGAGGTGGCCATCGACTGGCAACTACGCAACCGGCGCCGGTCGGTCTACGACGCCAACTTTTTGCAGGGCTCCGATCTGATCAGGGCCTTGCTGGAGCAGGGCCACCAACGGGCCGAGTTTATCCAGTCGGAGCGGACGGGGCGTCGCAGTAACGGTATGCGCCACCCCCACAGCTGGTCGATCGTGGATGAGGTGGATTGTGTGCAGTGGCTGCTGCAAATACTGGATAACCAATAGCCACCCCCTCGCATCCACACCTCTTAAACTACTGTTGACCAAACGACTGGCAATTATTTAACTCCATAGGCGGGGCAATCTGCCCACCTACGAAAGGGGACTTGTGTCCCTGACTACCGGCAATCACGTACCTACCTTTGTTACCGAACACCAGTCAAAAGATCTAAACTATGATACACTATATACCCCAACAGTATATGATCCGACAGGCCGGTTTTTTAGCACTCCCTGAATGGGCCAAACCATGAGTGCCTTTTTTTCTCCGGCCGAATTCCGCAAGCGGAACCGGGAAGGTCAGCGGGTGATCCTCACCTGGTTACCCCCGGATCCGTTTTGCGATCGATCAACCCTGGCCTCCATTGATCTGATCGACCAGTTCGACGATTGGCAATTGGTGTGCACCGCGCCAAGAGCCCAGGCCATTGCCTGCCCGGCCCAAGACGGGCAGATATTACTGTATTTTCCGAAGTCTTCTCTGGATGCTAACGTACGCTGGCGCCAGTTTCAAGGCGGTAACTGGTACATCCGTATGCCCTTTTCGCTCCCCGCCAATCTTTGTCAGTCACTGGGAATTTCCGTCGGAAGTCAGATTGCAACCGGTCGGTACATCCCCACCGACCTGAGCGGGCATCTGGTATTCCGGCTGCGGGTCACCAAACAATTTATTCCTTGATTTGCAATAGGGTGTTTTTCCAGAAGCGGGGGACCTGGTCCCCCGCTTTCATTATTTACTCCGTCCAATAATATCCATGAAAATATACCTGATATGCTGTACGCTGTGCTGGGCATTCTTAGCCCAAGGACAGCCCCCTGCCGCCTTGCCCGAATCACCAGTGATCACCGAGTACCTTTTAACGCTAGATCAGGACCTGACCTTATTCCTGGGCGATGACCCGGTGGCTCCCGATGCCTATACGTACTTGCGTCCGCTGGAGGGAATTCAACAGGAGGGCACCTGGTTGTTAGTACCTTTTTTACCCGAAACGTTTGGGGTCGGTCGAGATAGCGAACACCTCGTTTTTAAGTATTTGCAAAGTGAAAAACGACAAGTGAATAAGCAGCACACGCTACCGCTCGTATTCCTCATAGAGGATTTCATGGCTTGCCGCACACTACACAAACGTATAAAGGCGCACTTAAGCATTAACTCAAAAAACTGATAAACAGTTGATTATGAATAAATAGAGTGAGATATGACTCAAATAGCGCTGGATTCAAAATCCAG
>JASBTH010000621.1 GCA_030148525.1 Saprospiraceae bacterium
TTCATGAAGTTAAAATCAATATATCTGACTCTTCTTACCCTGACGCTGATCACCTTCAGTTGTGAGGATTTCGACGAGTTAAACGAGAATCCTAATGAGCCGACTACCGTATCGGCTGACGTACTTTTGACCTCTGCTATCCGGCAGAGTGTCAACACCTCGACCAATGAATCTTTTTTGCTGGGTAATAATGCCGCTCAATTGACGGCCAAAACCCTGCGTACCGAGATCGACGCCTACAACTGGAACGCCTTCCCCACGGTTTGGGACGGTATGTACACAGCCCTGACCGATGTAAATTCGGTCGAAAATCAAGCCATTGCGCAGGAAAATGAGCAACTGGAAGGTGTTGCCATTGTGCTGCGGTCCTGGATTTTCTCCGTTCTGACCAATGCTTACGGAGACATTCCGTACTTTGATGCCATCAATGGTGATGATGGTTCCTTTACGCCCGTCTACGACGAGCAGTCTGTTATTTACGAAGACCTGCTCTCGGAGCTGGAACGCGCCAGCAGTCTGTTGGGTGGAGGTGGCTCTATTTCCGGAGACATCTTGCTGAACAACGATGCTTCCCGTTGGCAAAAGCTGGCCAATTCGCTGCGCCTGCGTTTGCTGATGACGGCTGGTAATGCTCTGCCCGATGCCGGAAATCGCTTTGCCGCGGTGGTTAACAGCGCATCGATCATGGAAAGCAATACCGATAATGCGACCCTGACGTATTTACCGTCAGTACCTAATACCTTCCCGCTACTTCCACTCAAAACGGGTGACTTCGATGCCGTTGCTTTCAGTCAAACAGCCCTCGATGTAATGAGTCAGTACGATGACCCTCGTTTGTCGCGCTATGCACGCCCCGACAACGATGATTTCGAGAATCCTATGTTTTCGGGTGCTGCCAACGGCTCCAACAATGCAAATTGTAGTAAGATCGGGTCCCGGCTTGGTGTTCAGTACTATAATGATGGCTCTCAGACGACTGCCGCTGAGCTCGGTCTGGATATTGCCGAGGGTATCATAATGACTTACGCCGAGGTCGAATTCCTTTTGGCGGAAGCCGCAGCAAAAGGATGGATACAGGACGATGTGGAAGCTCACTATCGCGCCGGCATCACCGCTTCAATGGTTTACCACCAGGTCAATCCCGAGCCATTTGGGTACAGCAGCGTAGACGACTTCTACAATAACTCCGGAGTCGCTTACGAAGAAATGACCGATATCTGGGAACAGAAATGGTTGGCCCTGTACTTTACCGGGCTTGAGCCATACTTCGAAGTACGCCGCTGGTACGCCGAAAGCGGTATGAGCTTCGACGGTATTCCGTTCTTATCGGCTCCTTGCGACAACCTGAATAATGACCAATTACCAATGCGCTTCCTCTATCCGGGCGAAGAGCGCTCACTCAATCAAAACAATTACGAAGCTGCTGTCAGTCGGATTGGCAGTGATGATTTTAATACCACCATTTGGTTGGTAGAATAAGTATATTAGCTTCTTGTTGATCGTTGCGATCCGCATCCTCCGTTCGGGGGATACGGATTCGCATTCATATATAACTGGTCTATATGGCACCTAAGAATTGGACGAATCGGTATTTTGATTTTTTTCCCCCCGTTTTTCTCCCCTCTGCAATCCTTATTGTTTTATTTATCTCAGTTACCCTGATAGTGGGCGATCCGATGGAGGCTATCTTCGATCGCTTACAAAATGGCATTGTGGATAACCTCGGCTGGTTATTAGTGCTGGCGGTCAATATTTTTATGGTGGTCAGCTTCCTGTTTGCCTTTAGTAAATTTGGTAGTATCCGCATCGGTGGTAATGATGCCCGCCCCGAATTCAGCACCTTCGCCTGGTTTTCCATGCTATTCTCGGCAGGAATGGGAATTGGTCTGCTATTTTTTAGTGTTGGAGAACCGATGATGCACTTCTCGACTCCGCCCGTACCATTCTCCGATCAGGCTGAACGTGCCAATAATGCATTTACCTACACCTTTCTGCACTGGGGGTTACACGCCTGGGCAATCTATGCCCTCATCGGGCTGGGCCTGGCCTTTATGGCCTTCAATCGCAACCAGCCCTTGACTATTCGCTCCCTATACTACCCCCTATTCGGTGATCGCATTCACGGTCCCGTCGGTAATATTATCGATGTGATCGCCGTAGTGGCGACCCTATTTGGCCTGGCCACTTCCCTGGGATTCGGGGTCCAACAGGTGTCTGCCGGTCTCGATCACCTTTTTCAGATTCCCAATACGGTCAACACCCAGGTTATCCTCATCGGGCTGATCACACTGGCGGCAACGGCCAGTGTCGTAGCCGGCCTTGACAAAGGCGTGCGCGTACTCAGCGAACTCAATCTTCGCCTGGGCCTTATCTTCCTGGTGCTCATGCTGATTATTGGTCCGACTGTATTCCTGCTCGACGGCTACATCCAAAATACCGGACGCTACTTCCAGAACATTATTGGATTGGGCACCTGGACGGAAGCCTTTACCGGCGGTACCTGGCAAAACGATTGGTCGGTATTCTACTGGGCCTGGTGGATCAGCTGGTCGCCTTTCGTGGGGATGTTTATTGCGCGGGTGTCGAAAGGTCGAACGATCCGGGAATTTATTCTCGGTGTGCTGCTCGTACCTACCCTGCTGACTTTTTTGTGGATGAGTGTATTCGGTGGGTCGGCCATGTTCCTTGAACTGCAGGCTGCCGGAACCATTTCAACTGCCGTAAATCAAGAGCTATCCACGGCCTTATTTGTTTTGTTGGAACAATTTCCATTGAATTTCGTGACCAGCCTCTTGGGAATTGTGCTGGTAACCAGTTTCTTTGTGACTTCATCGGACAGTGGTTCGCTGGTTATTGATAGCATTACCGCAGGGGGGAAATTAGACGCACCGGTTGGCCAACGCATTTTCTGGGCACTTTCGGAAGGCGGCGTAGCCGCAACCCTTTTGCTTGGAGGTGGGTTAGCTGCACTGCAAACGGCGGCGACAATTACCGGTCTACCCTTTGCCCTTTTGCTCCTCGTGATGTTGTATAGTTTGTACCTTGGCTTAAACGAAGAATACCAGGAAAATCAACGAAAACGCCAATCCAAGGAACAGGCCAGCTACGAGAAGATCTTAAAGGGTCTGGTACAAAAACAAGAAAAGACAGAAGAGCGTGGAACCAATTAAAAATATTATGGTCTGTCTCGACCTAACCGAGATGGATAACATCCTGATGGAATATGCAGCTTTTCTGTGTACCCAAATGCCCGAATTGGAGAAGGTGGTCTTTGCCCACAATATCAAATTCGACTACCCACAGGAGGCCGAGCAGATCATTGATAATCTTAAGCGTCCCCTCCCCGAATTACTCGAGGAAGTCATTTCGGAGAAAATGACGGGCCACTTTCAGCCATCCCGCGAGGTGGAAACTAAAATCCTTATCGAGGCCGACAGTTCCACCCCTCACGCCCTGGCCCGCATGGCCCGCATCTGGGACGCCGGCATTACCCTGGTGGGGAAAAAAATCGCCTACCGGGGCTCCGGCCTTACGGCTGAGAAATTGCTGCGCCTGTTCAATTTTGAAACGGCTCTGCTGATGATCCCCGAGGCCACCACCTTTACCCTCGACCACTTAGTGGTACCTACCGATTTCAGTGAAAACGCAATGACAGCCCTGGCTTTCGCCAAAAATATTAGCGAATCCTCCCAGGCTACGCTGCAAAGTGTACATATTCTTAGCGTACCCGCACACTACTTCCCCTACATTCCGGTCTCCAATGTGAGCGATGCCTTGCGCAAAGATGCCGAGAAGAACTACCGGAAATTCCTGAAAACCGCAAAAGACCGGGAGGTCATCACTAATGATGTGCCGGGCATGTTCGTTTTCAGCGAGGGGCGCAGCGCCGGTGAGGTCATTTACGAGCAGGCGGTACATTCCCGCGCCAATATGATCGTGGTCGGTGCCCGCGGTAAAGGCGGCTGGGCGACCCTGCTCGGTAGCGTCACCGTGCAGCTCATCAAGAAGGATATGTACGTGCCCCTGCTGATCGTGCGTCGCAAGGCGACGAAAAAGAATGGCGGGACTCTGGGGCAGTAAAGGTGCGCGATCCTCTGGATCGCGGGTCAAAATTATTTATTCACCGAAGAAAATACATTCTTATATTCCGTACCTAACGGCACGGTTTTCTATATCCGTTTTTAATTTCTAATCGGGATAGGTAGGTGGTCTATGACCACCGTCCCCCCCACACCACCGGGCATACGCTTTAACGTACCACGGCGGTTCCCCCTAGCTGTTACCCACGTTGGATAGTGACA
>JASBTH010000028.1 GCA_030148525.1 Saprospiraceae bacterium
TCATGAAAAGTCGATCCAGTAGTGCTGCGGTTCAAGATTGTTTAATCTTCGAAGAAAACGAAATCTTATATTCCGTACCTAACGGCACGGTTTTTTCTTGTCCGATTATAATTTCTACCCATATTTGGTCCCTAACGGGACCCCTGAAGAAGCCCCTTTAGGAGCTGAATATGGGTAGAAACGTAAATGGAAAAGTTGACAAGCGTGCCTTTAGGTACGCAATGTGTTCGCCCTCCAAAGGACCGATCGGCTTTTAAGATAATTGATCCGCAGCACTAGAGGATCGACATCCAATTCCCGCCTCAGCCTAGTGCCCGTAAAAATACCCCCACATCTGATACACAAACAGCCCGATCCCCGCGATCACGAGGTAAGTGTTGGCCGCTTTGTAGAAGGCGTCGTACGACTTGAACTTCTGCCAGCGGGTAATGATGAAGACGATGGGTATCAGGGCTACGATCTGTCCCAGTTCCACACCGACATTGAAGCTCACGATCTTGGCCAGGAATTGCTCCGTACCGATGTCGAAAGCCTGGAGGCGGGTCGACAGGCCAAAGCCGTGGATCAGCCCGAAGGCAAAGACCATCAATAGTAAATTGGGGGACTTGACCTTGAACCACTTTTCGAAGCCCCCCAGGTTCTCAAAGCCTTTGTAGAGAACACTCAGGGCGATCACCGCATCCACCAGGTGTTCGTCGGCGCGAATGCCCAGGTAGGTGGCGCTGATCAGCGTAATGCTGTGCCCGATGGTAAATACAGTGATAAAGCGGACAATATCCCGAAAGCCGCTCAGGTAAAAGATGACGCCCGCCAGGAAAAGCAGGTGGTCGTACCCGGTGACCATATGCTTAGCACCCACCAGGATGTAGGCGAGTAATCCGCCTTCCTGCAGGGTTTGCTGGTCGGCCGAACTCACCCCGTGGGCCATCATCCAGAGCGGGTAAAGCAGAAATAGAAAAACAGTACCTAATCGTTGTTTCATGCGGCTTTCTTGCGGTTGAACCAAAAGAATAATCCGACGACCAATACCAGGCTACCGATCCAGTATACACTGGAAGGAATGCCACCGGCCACGTCTTCGTCGTGGGTGTGGGTATCGGGACCGTGACTGTGGCGGTTGCCTACTTCGAAAGTAAGGGTGGCCCAGTTGGATTCGTGGGTTAGGCCTTCTTCCTCGGTTTCTACGAGGTGGATGGTACGCAGGTACCAAATGCCATCCCGGTCGGTATTGACGGAGACGATACCGTTGGCGTCGGTGCGCAGCTGTTGCCCATCGGTATGCTGATGATCGGTGCTACCGTTGTCTTCGTGATCATGATCGTGGGTCGCTTCGCCGCCATCAGCGTGGTCATGGTCGTGGTCATGCGAGGAGCCGTCGGCATGCTCGTGTTTGTGCTCATGGCTGTGGGCCGGGCCAACCGAGTTAGCGTAGACCAATTGATTAGCCAGTGGCTGGCCGTTGCGTAGCAATTGCACTTGCAGGGGTTCTCCCTCGTGCAGGTGGTAGGGGTTGCTCAGGGGCACAAATTCGATAGGATAACCAAAGTTGGTTTGCCAGTCGTTGGAGCGCTGGTCGCCCACCTGGAAGATGGCCTTGACGTGCTTGGAGTATTTCTCGACGGCATCCTGGTCGAGGGTGTTGTTTTCTTTGCGAGAGGCGAGCATATCCAATACGCCATCGTGTTCCAGGTAGCTGTTGAAGTCTTCGGCAGCCAGCTCGATGGAGCGGGCGCGGGTGGAAACGCCAGCCACGTAAGTACCTGCTTGTCCCGTTTTAAATGTCAGGAGGGTCATATCGTCCTGCTCGCTCCACTGGGTGGTATCGGGGTGCAGGTGCTGCCCACCGCCGACCAGGCTTACTTCGGTCATGCGGTTGCGGTCGATCACATTATCGCTCTTTTCGAAGGTGCCGTTGAAGAGCTTCAGGGTAACTTCGGTATTCGGCTGCAGGAAGTAGGTATCGAATTTGAGGTACATATCGTGGCTGCAGAACAGCACGAGGGTTAACAGGAGCAGGGTGTATTTTTTCATTTTCAGGTTGTTTGAATGTGGTGCTTCACCCACGGTTACGAAAGTAGGGAAATTGGGTTTGGGAATCCAGTTATGGTTTGATTTTACATACGTGGGTTGGTGGTTTATTGGATTGACCTTGTTGTCGGAGACAATAAAAAATAACCCACCTCACCCTTTCGTTTTTTAGCGAAAGCTGCCACCCAATGCCTGTAGTCCTTAAAATCTTCAAATACCTCCTCCGCTTCCTCGGAATACTGATCGGGGCAATACTGCTCTACGGGCTGATTGCTCTGATCGGAGGCCTCATTCCCACCAGCCCCGGAAAGCAGGATTGTACGCCAAGGCAGCAAGTCTATATTGCCTCCAATGGTCTTCACCTCGATATCATTTTCCCGAAAGAATACCTGGATACCAACTGGGTCAGCGACCTGCAGATCCCCGCGCAAACGGAATACGTGGCCTTCGGCTGGGGCGACAGGGCCTTTTACGTGGAAACGCCCACCTGGGACGATTTCCGGCTATCGGTCGGGCTACGGGCCGTGTTCGTTAACAGTGCCACGGCCATGCACGTCACCCGCTACCGGGGTACCCGGGATGATTGGCGGGGCCTGGAGCTATGTGAAACGCAGGTTGATACCCTGAAAAAATACGTGCTGACCTCTTTTGCCAGGAATGATACAGGAGATCTCACCTTCATCGAAGCCCCCGGCTATCCCGCCCGCGATCAGTTTTATGAGGCCCGGGGTGATTACTCTTTTCTCAAAACCTGCAATAACTGGGTGAATATTGGTCTGAAGCGGGCCGGGGTGCGCACGGCGATCTGGGCGCCGTTTGACTTGGGGGTGCTGTGGTATGTGGAAAATTAGGTTAAGGCTGAGGCTAAGGTTAAGGTTAAGGCCATCACTTTCACAGCGTACGGAGGTCATGTATGCTACGGCGACCGGGGGTCTCCTTCGCTGGTGCTACGGCGACCGGGGAATGTACAGTGTTCAGTGCTCGGTGTTCAATTTAGTACTGAACACTGTTCATTTTGAATAAAGCTGACTCATTTCCCAACTTGTGCACGAGGTATATTTTACGGATATTGATGGGACTACACGTCGATTGAAGGCTTGTCCACACTGAAAACCAATAGCAAATGACTTCCAACGACCAACAAGTATCCGACGGTAAAAAATCCTGGCCTTCCGTACTGATCGTTAGTTTAGGAGCACTGTTGAATCTATTTTCTCTTTTTGCGGATGAGAATGGAGGTGCGTTAGTGGCTATCGGCTGTAGTTTGATCGCCGTTGGTCTGACCGTGGCCAAGTGAGCAAAGAAGCCGAAAAGCACGGAATGATCTCCTGTTATCCCTACCCCGGATCCTCCATTCTTCATTGCCTTTCGGCAAAAGTAGATATGGTCTTGCGGTATTGTTTTAATCAGAAATCTGATGCACATTTAAGAATGCATTAAGAGTGGATATTAGGTACCGCCTAATACCCAGTTGTGTTTGGGATACAATAGTAGACAATCATGAACTCAGCGGATAAACTATTGATCATTAAGCTGCTTCATACGGTAATCTGGGTGTTTTTCGTAGGGGTGATCTTCTACGTTCTATACTCCGGAATCACGGATAATGTGACTGCATTAACCTGGATCGGTATCGCTTTGGTAATTGGTGAGGGACTTACACTGTTGGTGTTTCGAATGTTTTGTCCGTTAACCCTGATCGCGAGAAAGTATTCGGACTCCGAAAAGGATAATTTTGATATTTTTCTTCCTAACTGGCTGGCCAGGTATAATAAGGTGATTTTCACCTCTATTTTTGTGTTTGCTGTGGTGCTCGTTCTTTACCGGGTATTATGAATGTAAAATGCAAGTAAGTGTTTAAATGTGCCATTGAATGGTCCTCTGGAAAAGCGTTCCTCTAAGAGTCGCGGGGCTGTATCACTCCTCCATGTATGCCTTTCGGCAAAAGGATTTTGATTAGGGTTTTATTACGGGAATTAATCAAGGAAGAACAGAGTTTTGTGAACAACCAAGGAAGTATCGATTACATAACATTAGAAAAGGAACAATACGACTCTTTCCCTTGGGAATTTGAGGTATCAAACAAGGTGTTCCAATTTTATTATCCCGGGCAAAATAAACTATCAAAAATGTCTGGAGTCCAGAGGGCTCTCTGCTACTTCTTTATTTGCGAAGGACTTATCGATAATGGTGGTTTTTACTCTATTCTGCTTGAGACACAGAGGGAATTTAATGATGGGTACATAACTGTTCTTGCAGATTGTGGGGCGAAAAAGAGTGAAAGGATACTAACACAAATCGATCAGATATACAGGCAATTTGAACATGATTTTAGCCGAGGGGTTTTGCCACCGGAATTGAATGATGAATCGGTTAGCTTTAACCAAGAGTTGAGTGAAAAGATTGATGTTCTTGAAGAAACTTGGTTTCGGTTATTTGAAATAAGGAACCAGAAGGTTAATGCCTACTTAGCAGAAAATAAAGATAAATTGATAACCCTTAAAGAGAGATGAAATATCTAATTGTGGCGCTGGTCCTTTTTTGTGTTTCGGTCGTGGAGGTAATAGGCCAGGAGGAGATACGAATTACTGCTCTTTCTGATTCAGTAATAGCGAACAGTTGGGCGGCCAGGCTAACCGATCAGATGGAGGCAGACTCCGCAAAGCAATTCGCAATGAGGGATATAGAAAACCAGACACCTTTTCTGTTGATTGATGGTGGTGCTAGCCCGACTTTTACATTCGACCAATTATATTTTGAAAGGCAATACAAGATATATTATTACCGAAATAGTTGTCTTTTCCCAGAACCAAAGATTGCCATGGCATACAATTTCACGATTTTAGACCACAGCTATGAGCGGTATGGTGAAAGTTTCATCGACCGCATTAGTGAAGATGTTTTCGGCTTGGAAGAGTGGAAAGATCTAAAGGGCGAAAAGAGAGAGTAAGATTTGGTTAGATCTGCGAACTTTCTGATGCTCCAAATACCAAATACGCAAAAAACCATGCTCAAAAAAGCTTTTCTGCTCATCACCACAATAGGCCTGCTCCAATGCCTCATCACGGCCTGTTGCCCGGACCCGGTCACCTTTTACAGTCGGATTATTGAACTGGACACACAAAACTACAACGGACAAATGCCCGTGGCCGATAGCTCGCGAATAGCCCTTGACGATTATCTGATCGAATTGATCGTTCGGGAGGAAACTTTTGCAAAAGCGACACCTGGCTTGGGGCTGCTACCCTCCGCCTATGCTCTGAATTGCCTGGATGAGTATAGAGGTTTGCAATCGCCCATAAGCCGATTCACCATCACGGCTGATAAACCAGTTTTGAATACACCGGCCGGGCAACCGCTTAGCTACGAGCATTTCCTCGTATACTTTCTCTCCTTCCGGGGTGAACCGAATAGTGAGGCTATAACCCTAGAGGAATGGTTGGGTGTTCTGAACGGTAATACGAGCCCTACTTTGGAATACTACCTGCAGATCCAGGATGAAATCGAGACAGAGGAGTTCCTGACCTTCCACATTTCCCTGGAGCAAGCCGACGGGAGCACGTTTGAGGTAGAAACGGGAGCGGTGGGATTTGAGTGACCGGCTCCGAAAACAGGCTTTGTGGATTGATGCCTATCTTGAGTCAGTTTAGGAAGGAACCTTGTAGACCAGATCAACGTTTCCTATATTGAGTGGTTTGATAGCTTTCTTTTTAAGCTAAACCTGAAGGCTTAAGAATCCGGTAAGATTAATTTTTCAAGAGGTCGATAACAGATATCTGAACGATAAATATGGATGCCATAAAGATCGAAATACTTAACAGGATTAAACAAGAAGTCCATCTGATTGAGCCTCGAGCTAA
>JASBTH010000050.1 GCA_030148525.1 Saprospiraceae bacterium
CTCACCCACTGAGTAACCAGCTTTTCAAGTGTACTATTGTCGATCTTTCCGACGGGAAGGTGACGGTGCGTCTGCGATCGCGTCAATTCAATGACACCTTGTTCCAACTCGAATCCATCTGGTGCCTCGAACACGATCTGCTGGATAGTGGCTTCAATGATATGTACCGGTCTCTATTTCGTTTTGTACAATCCGATCCGGATCAGCGATCGCTGTGGCTGGGCAATCGTCCGCCTGCTCCCGCTCGCGAGGGACACATTGAAATGCCGGAAGAGCTGACTCCGGAGCAGCGGGGCATTTTCCAGTCCATCATACGCTCGGAGGATTACTTCCTGCTGTGGGGGCCGCCCGGAACCGGCAAGACCAGCATTATGCTTAAGCACCTCGTCGGCTACTGGTACGATCAAACTGACGAAAACCTGGTGTTATTGGCCTATACCAACCGGGCGGTAGACGAGATCTGTGATGCCATTTGCGCCTATCATCCCGGCATGCAGCAATCTTTTATTCGCATCGGTTCGCGGTACAGTACAGCTCCGGAGTATCAGCCCCGGTTACTGAGTACCCTTAGTGCCGGCATCGATACCCGTGACGCGCTGCGGGCCCTCATTCGTCGGCACCGCATCATTGTGGGCACGGTATCGTCGGTGGCTAACAAACCCGAGCTATTCCAGCTGAAAACATTTCACCGGGTGCTGATCGACGAGGCTTCGCAGATTCTGGAGCCCATGCTGGTGGGTTTGTTGCCGCACTTCCGGCACGTCACCCTGATCGGTGACCACAAGCAGCTGCCGGCGGTAGTAGTCCAGGAACCTGAGTGGTCGGCAGTGGAGGATGAAGACCTGCTGGCTATTGGCCTGGATAATATGCGCAATTCCCTGTTCGAGCGTTTGTTCAAAAAGTGCCTCCGGAATGCATGGCACTGGGGCTATGCTCAACTTAGTCATCAGGGACGAATGCATCGCGACCTGATGATGTTTCCCAATCAGTTGTTCTACGGAGGTAAATTGAAGATTCTGCCCAATATTGTCAGTGCCCACCGCCAGCAGGTCAGCGAGTTGCCAGTCACTACGGAGGCGGGTACTGACCCCTGGTTACGGGTGATCAGTACCCGCCGGATGGTCTTCCTTCCCACGCCCGCCGACCGATCCAGTCTGACCCGCAAAACCAATATGCATGAAGCAAAGCTGATCGCCGAGTTGATCCACTCTTTTCAGCTTTTGTATGCGCCTTCCGGCAAAAATCCCAGCATTGGCATTATTACCCCCTACCGGGCCCAGATCGCTCAGATCCGCCGGGTGCTGGAGGAGGAAAAAATGGATGCGGCTTCGATTACCATCGATACGGTGGAACGCTACCAGGGTGGAGCCCGCGATGTTATTCTGATCAGCTTGTGTACCAATTCCACAGATCAAATGCGGGCTATGATCTCCTTGTCGGAAGAAGGGGTGGACCGAAAACTGAATGTGGCCCTTACACGGGCTCGTCAGCACTTGGTCATATTGGGAAATCCCGGCCTGCTGGAAACCAACGATGTATACCGGCAATTGATCGCTCATTGCCGGGATGTGGATTGAGAATTCCTTCCCTTTTCGAGGGGAGGGTTAAGAGGGTGGATTTTAAAACGCCAACTTCCGCAAAGACTTGAGGCTTTTACGGACGGGCAGTGGATCAAATCCGTGCTCGTAGGTCATTTGGCTGTCGAGGGTGAGGTCGGCGGGCCGTTTTCCGGCCAGGCCGGCTTCGGCGATGGTAGAAGGAACGACCAGTGCTTCATCGAATCCAAAAGATCTGGCCAGCATCCTGGCAAAGTTGAGACGAGAAACGGCTTCCCTGCCACCCAGGTGCCAGATGTGTTGTAATTGTTTGTTCAGTAGAAGGAACAGGCCGCGGGCAGCATCCGTACCGGAAATAACGGACCGGACCTCATCGGAAAACGCGTGCAGCACCTTCCCTTGAGTCCAGGTTTCTAGCCAGGCGGATAAAAAATTGGTCCCGTATGGGGCCATACCGTAGAGGAGTGGCAGTCGCGCGATAGTAGCCTCGCGGTTAATATTCAGAATGCGTTCTTCGGCCTCGGCTTTTTGTTTGCCGTAGACATTTATGGGATTGGTGTAGTCGTATGGACCATAGGGGCCGGAATGGCCGCTGAACACCATATCGGTCGAGCTGAAAACGAAGGGGATGTTATGCTCGGCAGTGTATTCGGCCAGGAGGGCCGGAACGACTACGTTGGTACGATACGACTGGCTTATATGTTCCTCGCATGCACGGGGGGAAGATACGGCTGCCAGGTGCATGATGCCGTCGGGTTTTACCTCCCGCAGCAGATCGTACATCTGCACCGTATGATCAAAATCGACACAATAGGAGAGGTGCCGCCCACTGGAATAGGCCGTATTATTATAGACACCCACGATCTTCCAGGATCGTTGTCGGAAATTGGCGACGTGCCAACCCAAAAATCCCGAAACCCCGGTCACCAAAAGCTTTCTCATACCACAAACTATAGCCGATAAACAAGATAGGCAGAACAAGTCAGAAAATCGAAGTTTTTTGGCTCGATCAGGGAATCTGCAGTACTTTATGTGTTTGAATAGATAAGCGCCATTGTGGGTGCTCCAGGCAAAAGGCTAGTGCCTGTTGGGTATGCAGGTCGGTAAGGCCGGGAGCATCCATGGGTTGCAGATAGAAATGATCGAATGTAAGATCGGTGAAGAGGTGTGGCTCAGCTCCTTGTTGTGGGTAGACCAATTTTAGCTCGTGCCCGGTGGTTTGCACCACTTCGGCTCCCGCTTTCGGGCTGACGCAGATCCAGTCAATTCCTTTGGGTGCTGCTATGGTGCCGTTGGTTTCCACCGCCACCTCGAAGCCGCGCTCGTGCAGCGCATCGATCAATGGTTCGTTCAACTGGAGCAATGGTTCTCCGCCGGTACAGACCACGTAGGGTTGGCCCTGATTCAAATCGGGCCATTGGTTAGCAATGGCTTCCGCCAAAAGATCGGCGGTTGCAAAGGTGCCGCCATTGATACCATCCGTTCCCCAAAAGTCCGTATCGCAAAACTGACAAATGGCTTTGTGGCGATCTTCTTCGCGTCCCGACCAGAGGTTGCAACCACTGAAGCGGCAAAATACGGCTGGCCGGCCAGCTTGCGCCCCTTCCCCCTGCAGGGTGTAAAAAAGCTCCTTTATTTTGTATTTTTTCATAGATGAAATTTCAGCGGTACTTCCGGTTTATTTCTATCAGTCGCTATGGCTCGTGTCTGGTCTCCGCGGTTAAAAACTCACTCCGGGAAGATTAGTTTCCAGGGGAAGTTTTTCTTTGTCGCCCCCCTCTCTCCAACTCCCCAATTCCCCCTTTCTTTCCGCAACCCACCACTAAAGTGATGGGCTGAAATTCCGATTTCCACCGGCCGCCAAAGTCCGTACGGACGTAGGAGGCCGATTTCCGATCTCTCCGTTAACAAAATTGTGGCTTAATGTGTATACTTGTTGGCCCCTAAATTTAGTTTGCAAGGCAGGCACCTTGATGCTTGACCTAGAAACCAGGCACTTCCTTCGAAAAGTGCACTGCAACTGATCGAAGGTGTTTTTTGCCGAAAGGCAAAGGTACGTGATCCGACTGTACAAATCCAGGTGGTACCCCCACTTTGACCTGCTCAAAATGACCCGCATATGCAATTGCTTTATCCGGCTTTCTTATTGGCTCTGGCAGCCCTGGCTATCCCGATCATTATTCATCTCTTTCACTTTCGCCGGTTCAAAAAAGTATATTTTACCAATGTCCGTTTCCTAAAGGAAGTAAAAGAGGAGACGAGCAACCGATCACGTCTGCGCAATCTGCTGGTCTTACTCATGCGATTGCTGGCTTTGACTTTTTTAGTGTTCGCCTTTGCCCAGCCGTTTATCAGCAAGGATGAAGACATTCAGCAAGGCGAAAAATACGTGAGCATATTTATCGACAACAGCTACAGTATGGATGCCCTGAGCAGCGATTTGTCCCTGCTCGATAAAGCCCGCCAACGTGCCCGGGAGGTCGTCGATGCCTTTGGGGAGGAAGATCGGTTCCAGATATTGACCATGGATTTTGAGGGGCAGCACCAACGCCTCGTTTCCAAAGACGAAGCCTACGAGCTAATCGACGAGGTCAACCGCACCCCTGCGGTGCGCACGGTGACCGAAATCCTTGCCCGTCAGAAACAAGTATTGGATCCACCTCAGAACGGACAAGCCACTGCTTATCTGATCTCCGATTTTCAGCAAAACATCACGGATATTGAGTCGTATCAGGATACGACGGTCGATCTGAGTCTGGTGCCCCTCAAAGCTGTGCAGGAGCGCAATGTGAGTATCGACAGTGCCTGGTTCGATGCCCCCGTACAAATGCTGAACCAGACCAACCCACTGGTCGTTCGCGTTCGGAACTACAGTGACGAAGCCGCGGAAAATATCAGGCTTTCGCTTAACTACGAGGGCCAAAGCAAGCCCGTGGGTACGCTGAACGTGCCCGCCCGGTCCGCTGTGCAGGATACGGTGAATATTACCATTCGGCAGACCGGTTTTCAGGAAGCCCGCTTGCAAATCACCGATTTTCCGGTACAGTTTGACGATACGTATTTCCTCAGTTTTGAAGTATCAGAGCGCATCCAGGTCCTGGCCATTAACGAAGAAGAAAACAATCGCTACCTGGACGCAGCCTTGGGAAGTGTCCCTTCCTTTGAGTTGATAAACCAGCGGAGTCAGAATCTCGATTATTCTTCCTTTCCCCAGCATCAGCTGATCATCATGAATGACCTGCGGACCGTTTCCACCGGTCTGGCATCTGAACTGCAACAATACGTGCGCAATGGAGGTAACCTGCTGGTCTTTCCGGCCAGTGATGCCGAGGTCCTGACCTACAAAGACTTTTTGGCCTCCCTGAATGCCAATGAAATCATGAACCTCGATACGACGGCCCGACAGGTAAGTCAGATTAACACGGAGGAGTTCATTTTCCGCGACATCTTCGAATCCCGTCAGGAAAGCCTGAAACTACCGGCAACTACGGCCAATTTCCAAACCACGAGCTACGATGGTCGTCCGGAGGAGACTCTGCTGACTTATCGCGACGGTTCCTCTTTCCTGTCGAAATACACCTACGGTGAGGGTAAGGTGTATTTGTGTACAGCTCCGTTGAGTGGTAGTTACAACGACCTGGTCCGCAACGGGGAGATCTTTGTTCCGATGCTGATTAAAATGGCGATTTCGTCGGCCGATGATACGCGGATTGCCTATACCATTGGCGCGGATGAGGTTCTGGAGAGTAACCATCAGGTAAATAGTGCGGAGATTGTCTATAAACTATCGGGCGAGGACGGGGAATTCATCCCCCAGCAGCGCACCCTGGCCAATAAGGTCCTGCTGAACACCAACAATCAGATTGGATCAGCCGGCTTTTACAATCTGTACCTGGAAGAAGGTACCATCCTCGATAAATTCGCCTTTAATTACGACCGCTCCGAATCAGACCTGCGCTACGTCAATGCCGAGGAATTGGGGGATCGCTTCGGTGAAGATGTCTCCATTCTGCAAGCTGCCGATGATGCGGTCCTTACTGCCCGCATTAGTCAGGAAACCCAAGGCATACCGCTTTGGCGTTGGTGTATCATTCTGGCCTTGTGCTTTTTGGCGCTGGAAGTGTTGATTTTGCGGTTTTGGCGGGCGTAAATCGGATCGACCACCAGGGTGCTCGATCCTCTAGTGCTGCGGGTCAAGATTATTTGTTCTTCGGGGGTAATGCATGTCCTACATTCCGTACCTAACGGCACGGTCTTCCCTTGTCCAATTCAAATTCCTACCCATATCTGGTCCCTAACGGGACCTTTTCAGAATGCCTCTTTAGGAGCGGAATATGGGTAGAAACGTAAAGGCGAATGATGGCAAGCGTGCCGTTAGGTACGCAATGTGATGGTCCCCGTTACCTCGTTCATCTTTAGTGGTTTTTGATCCGCAGCA
>JASBTH010000057.1 GCA_030148525.1 Saprospiraceae bacterium
GATTTCGAAAAACCGGTTTTGTTTTGCCCGGTTTCCCTTCCCCGCTGCGGTAAAAAAAGATACCTTTGTGACCGCTAAAGCGAACGATACCAACAAGTACGTATGAATGTAATCGAACGGATCCAAGAGGGAGTCGTAGAGGCCGTGAAGGCCCTGTACGATGCCGATATCACTCCCGACCAAATTACGATCAATAATACCCGCAAGGAATTTGAGGGCGACTATACCGTTGTGGTGTTTCCTTTCACTCGTGCTGCCCGTAAAAAGCCGGAGCAGATCGGTGAGGAGATGGGGAATTTCCTACTGGAGGAGGTAGATGAGCTTGTGGGCTTCAATGTAATTAAAGGCTTTCTAAACCTGGTAGTCAGCGATGCGTACTGGCGTCGTTTTTTGCTGGAAACAGCTACCGGTGATACCTTCGGTCAGTCCGCTCCGAAAGCGGAAAAGGTCATGGTGGAGTTTTCCTCGCCCAATACCAATAAACCGCTTCACCTGGGCCATATCCGGAACATCCTCCTGGGGTGGTCAACGGCGCAAATTCTGGAAGCTGCCGGTTACGAAGTAGTCAAAGTACAGATTGTCAACGACCGGGGAATCGCTATATGCAAGAGCATGCTGGCCTGGGAAAAATTTGGGGAGGGGGAAACCCCGAAATCCTCCGGCATCAAAAGCGATCATTTCGTCGGCAAATACTATGTCCTCTTTGAGCAGAAATTTCAGGAGGAATATAAATCCTGGCAGGCCTCGCCTGCAGGGCTGGCGGCTTATACCGATAAAGCAGAAGAAAGCCAGGACGAATTGGCCTTTTTTAAAGCCTTTAAGAATACCTACTTCAATGAGTACAGTGCGCTTGGACAAGAAGCCAAGGCCATGCTGCTGAAATGGGAAGAAGGTGATACTGAAACAGTGAACTTGTGGAAGAAGATGAACCAGTGGGTATACGATGGCTTCGCCGATACCTACGAAAACCTGGGCGTCTCTTTCGATAAATTATACTACGAATCGGACACCTATCTGCTGGGTAAAGATATCATTGTGAAGGGCCTGGAAGACGGCATTTTTTACCGCAAGGAGGATCAGTCGGTCTGGATTGACCTGGAAGACGCCAAACTGGACCACAAACTGGTGCTGCGTTCCGATGGTACGTCGGTATACATGACCCAGGATATCGGTACGGCTCAGTTGCGGTACGACGACTACGGAGTCGATCGCATGGTGTACGTCGTTGCCGACGAGCAGGATTACCATTTCAAGGTGCTTTTCGAGATCATGAAGCGTTTGGGGGCTCCCTACGCAGATAAGATGTTCCACCTGTCGTACGGTATGGTGGATCTGCCTTCCGGCAAAATGAAATCGCGGGAGGGTACGGTGGTTGATGCCGATGATTTGATGGCGGAAGTTATCGCCGAAGCGAAAGCCATGGCCGAAGAACGGGGGAACCTGGCGGAACTGTCGGAAGAAGAACGCCAGGCGATCAACCGGCAAATTGGGCTGGCTGCCCTGAAGTTTTTCATCATTAAGGTGCAGCCGCGCAAACGGATGACCTTCGATCCCAAGGAATCGGTGGATATGCAGGGCCAGACAGGTCCCTACGTACAGAATGCCTACGTGCGTATACGCTCGGTGCTGCGTAAGGCCGGTGCTGCTGATACATCCAGAGCTGCTGATTACAATACCCTGGAAACAGCCGAGAAAGACCTCATTGCTCAGCTTTTTGCCTTCCCGGCCATTATTGAGGAAGCTGCTGAACAACTGGACCCCTCGGCCATTGCCAATTACTGTTTTGATTTGGCAAAGGCTTACCATCGCTTTTACCACGATTATTCTATCCTGCGGGCCGATACTTCCGAGGCGATCGCTTTTCGCATTCAGTTGAGTACGGCAATCGCTCAGGTCCTTAAAAAGGGTATGGAATTACTGGGCATTGAGATGCCCGAGCAGATGTAGGAACGGGGGGAACAATTTGCAGCCTTAGGGCTGTTATACCGAGATATATACGAATGGTGCTATCGTAAAGGAGCATCCGTTCTCTTTTGCCGAAAGGCACTGCAAAAATTAGCTTCGAGTAAAATCGCGACGCATGAGTAAGGATACAACCCACGAAAAGACGCTCAACTTTATTGAGCAAATAATTGAAGAAGACCTGGCATCGGGTAAGCACGACGGACGTGTACAAACGCGCTTCCCGCCGGAACCCAATGGCTATCTGCACATCGGGCACGCCAAGGCCATTACCGTTAACTTCGGTATTGCGCAGCGATATAACGGGAAGTGTAACCTGCGGTTTGATGATACCAACCCTACGACGGAAAGCACGGAGTATGTCGACAGCATCAAGCGCGACATTGCCTGGCTGGGTGCCAGGTGGGATAATGAATTTTATGCGTCGGATTATTTCGATAAGCTGTACGAATTTGCGGTGGATCTGATCAAAAAAGGCCTGGCCTACGTGGACGACTCCACGGCCGATGAGATCGCCGAACAGAAGGGAACACCTAATGTGCCGGGCACCGAAAGTCCCTACCGCAACCGGTCGGTCGAAGAGAACCTGGAGCTGTTTGAAGGTATGAAAAACGGGGACTTTCCCGATGGATCCAAGGTGTTGCGGGCCAAGGTAGATATGACCTCGCCTAATATGCACCTGCGCGATCCGGTGATCTATCGCATCAAAAAGGAGCATCACCACCGCACTGGCGACAAATGGTGTATTTACCCCATGTACGATTTCGCCCACGGGCAAAGCGACAGCATTGAGGAGGTGACCCATTCCCTGTGTTCCCTGGAATTTATCCATCACCGGCCTCTGTATAACTGGTTTATTGAGAACCTGGAGATCTTCCCTTCGCGGCAAATCGAGTTTGCCCGCATGAATGTGTCGTACATGATCACCTCCAAGCGCAAGCTGCTCAAATTGGTTGAGGAAGGACTGGTCGACGGCTGGGACGATCCGCGTATGCCTACCATCGCCGGTATGCGCCGCCGTGGTTTCCCACCCGAAGCCATTGTCAACTTCTGCGAGCGGGCAGGAGTTGCCAAACGCGACAATCTGATCGATGTGGGATTGCTGGAATTCAGTGTGCGGGAAATACTTAACAAAGAAGCTCCCCGCTATATGGCGGTGCTGAATCCGCTCAAAGTGGTGATCACCAATTACCCGGAAGGGAAGGTCGAGCAATTGGAGGCAGTAAATAATCCGGAGGATGAGAGCCAGGGTGTCCACCATATGCCCTTTTCACGGGAGATCTATATTGAACGGGAAGACTTCATGGAAGATCCTCCTAAAAAATACTTCCGCATGGCGCCCGGCCGCAATGTGCGCCTGAAAAATGCCTACATCCTACACTGTGAAGACTTCAAAAAGAACGAAGCGACGGGCGAGATTGAAGAGGTGCATTGTACCTACTATCCCGACAGCCGTTCGGGGGAAGATACTTCGGGAATCAAGGCTAAAGGCACTCTGCATTTCGTATCCATCGAGCACGCCCGCAAAGCTGAGGTTCGCCTGTACGACCGCCTGTTCACGGATGAGACACCAACCTCGCACGAGGATAAAGACTATCTGGAATTTTTCAACGAAGACTCCCTTACGGTGATCGAAAAAGCCTATATCGAACCCGCACTGGCCGATGTGTCACCCGGCGACCGCCTGCAGTTCATGCGTCGGGGATACTACTGTGCCGATGACTCCCACACCCCCGAAAAGCCCGTGTTTAACCGCACGGTGACATTGAGGGATACGTGGGCGAAGAAAAACAAGTAATAGGCAGGTTTGAGGTTTGAGGTTTGGGGTTTGAGGTTACCTCTGACCTTACCTCAAAACCCAAACCTCAAACCTAAAACCTGATAAGGTTGTACTTAAAGATGCACCAGATCGCCCGGAAGCCATCCTTCCAGTTGATCTTTTTACCCTCCTCGTAGGTGCGTCCGAAGTAGGAGATGCCCACTTCGTAGATTCGGATACCGGGTATACGGGCAACTTTGGCGGTCACTTCCGGTTCGAACCCGAAGCGTTTTTCCTTTAGCTTAATAGATTGGATGATTTCGCGGCGGAAGACTTTGTAACAAGTCTCCATATCGGTGAGATTCAGATTAGTGAAAGCGTTCGATAAGAAGGTGAGGAATTTATTGCCGATGCTGTGCCAGAAGAAAAGCACTCGGTGTGGGTTCCCTCCCATAAAGCGTGAGCCGTAGACCACATCAGCCACCCCGTCGAGTAAGGGCTTGAGCAGCAGGTGATATTCATTGGGATCGTATTCCAGGTCGGCATCCTGGATGATGACAAAGTCACCCGAGGCCTTGGCGATGCCGGTGTGCAAGGCCGCTCCCTTCCCTTTATTAACTTCGTGCTCCAGCATGGTTATGGGCACACCCGGGTGATTGGCCAGATAGGTCCGTATCGTTTGGGCTGTCCCGTCGGTAGAGCAATCATTAACCACGATCAGCTCTTTTGCCATAAATTGGGGGAGCACAACGGCCAATACTTTATCAAGCAGATTGGCGACGGTGGCTGCTTCATTGTAGACGGGAATGATGATGGAGAGCTTTAAGGGCATAAAATGGGGATTCCATTGGTGGTTAGAGGCCGTAAATTGCTGAAAAATTTTGGTATTCAATGGCTACAGAATCCCCTGATCAAAAAAAACCGGCGAGAAGCTGCTGCTTCTGCCGGCTATACCGCTTCCAAATAGGTTTGGCAAAGCCCAAAACCCCTTCGTTGTTGGTATAAATATTTATGGGATTACGGGAAGGTGGCTATCCATTGACCCGTTGCCACCACTCATTATCGAGGCGAATACGACGCGATTGCCCGTTCGGTGCAGTGATGGTAGCGATGGGGTCACAGAATCCATTGCCAAAGTCGACGGTGCGCATGGCATCCCCGCGGGTTACCTCTAATTGACCGGATTGTATCCAGCGACAGTCGCGGCTGTTGATCAGCGGTTCGCTGATGGTCATGCTGTAGGCTATACCATTGCGACTGATACCTTCGGTAGTGCCAACCGTCCGGAACACATCGTCGATCTTTATACGGGTATTAAATCCACGTATCTGGGTGCGGCGGTAGGCACTGTTCCAGGTGAGGGACGTACCATCCGGAAAGGTCACTTCTGCATCGATAACCTTTCGCTCCCAGACAGGCTGGCCCAAGTCATTAGTCCCCTGATTGGTCAGCAGGCGGGTGCCCGCCAACTGGACACCGTCTACGGAAAAGCCGTTGAAGGTCAATTGGCGCTCGGCACCGGCAAGGTGCAGGCTGTCGGTTTGGCGCACCAGGATTTGTCCGGCGCGGACGCGGCCGTTGGGGCCTTCGCAACCCTCACCAAAGTCGATGGTAATGGTTGCGGGAAAGCCTTCTTCCGGTACCCGGGTAATGGTTGCACAGGTAGTAGTAGCGTCTGGATCGCTTCGCAAAGCTAACTGCAGGTCGACCTCCGTTTCGGTATCCTGAATAAGATCTTCGACGGTAGCTAATTCGACCTCAGCAGTAATTTCTTCGGAGGCCAGCTCTTCGGAGCTTTCATCGATCATGGGGTCGTCATTACAGGCGCTTGCCAGCAGGGCGATTCCGAGTACGAATAGGATTTGCTTTTTCATGGTCAGTATGGTTTTTTGACGATGTAATCATTCCACCGGGACATACAGATACCAGGGCAGGGGAGGGGCCCTTCCCGCCTGCCGGCTCCGGGTACATCCTTATGAGTGGGTTTCGGGGGTTGGACGAACCGGCAATGGGAAGGTTTAATTCGGTGGCTACTTTTTTTGAATGATGAATGCTTAGTGACTGGAATGATGAATGCTAAATGCTAAGTGCTCAATTAGGCTCCACGCTCCACGCTCTCTGGCCGCAGAAGCCCGCAAAGGGCGAAGGCGGGCGACGCTCCACGCAGCAGTTAAGTCAGGTAAAAATATCAAGGGCATATTCTCTTCTGTCCCTTCCGGTCCCTTCTGTCCCTTCCGGTCCCTTCTGTCCCTTCCGGTCCCTTCTGTCCCTTCCGGTCCCTTCTGTCCCTTCCGGTCCCTTCCAGTCTCGACAATAGTGAAAAAAATCAACCGCCCGACCCAGAGGATCGGGGACCATGTCGTGTAAGTCTCTTATCTTGTGCTCAAACCAACCACGCCTATGGATAAAGGACGACTCCTGTTGGATCGCGAACGCATGGCCCTGACCATCGACCGTCTTTGTTACCAGTTGATCGAGGAATTCGATGACTTTTCGAATACCTGTATTATCGGTATTCAGCAGCGCGGGGTATTACTGGCCGAGCGAATATTGCATCGACTCGATGAAGCTATGGGCGTGAAAAATATCGAATTCGGCAAGCTGGATATTACCTTTTACCGCGATGATTTCCGGCGGCGGGATAAACCCCTCGAGGCCAGTGCCACGAATATTGATTTTTTGGTTGAGAATAAAAATGTAATCCTCGTTGATGATGTCCTGTACACCGGCCGCACGGTGTCGGCGGCACTCGCAGCCCTGAATCACTACGGGCGACCGGGTAAAGTCGAATTGCTGGTGATGGTCGATCGTCGCTTTAACCGCCACTTGCCGGTGAAATCCACCTTCCGCGGCCTGCGGGTGGATTCCCTGGACGAGGCCTATGTCCGCGTAGAGTGGGCCGAATCGGAAGGGCAGGATCGCGTCCTGCTGTTTGGTCATAAAAAAGATATGGATTAGTCCCATGAGCACCGTTACGCAACATTTGAGCACCCGCCACCTGCTGGGCATTAAGGATCTGACACCGGAGGATATCAACCTGATCTTCCACACGTCGGATAACTTTAAAGAGGTGATCAACCGGCCCATCAAGAAGGTGCCATCCCTGCGGGATGTGACCATTGCCAACCTCTTCTTTGAAAACTCCACCCGCACGCGTATATCTTTCGAGCTGGCCGAAAAACGCCTGTCGGCCGATGTGGTGAATTTCTCATCATCATCATCTTCCGTTAAAAAAGGAGAGACCTTACTGGATACGGTAAATAACATCTTGTCGATGAAGGTCGATATGGTAGTCATGCGTCACCCTGCCCCGGGAGCCCCTAAGTTTCTGTCGGAGCATATTGATGCTAATATTATCAATGCCGGTGACGGTACCCACGAACACCCCACTCAGGCCTTACTGGATGCTTACTCCATGCGCGAAAAAGTGGGAGACCTGGCGGGCAAAAAGGTGGCCATCTTCGGCGATATCCTGCATTCCCGGGTGGCCCTGAGTAATATCTTTTGCCTGCAAAAACTGGGGGCAGAAGTAACTGTTTGCGGACCACCTACCCTCATCCCCAAGCACATTGGTAAACTGGGTGTTAACGTTTCGTACAATCGCGAAGAGACCCTGCAGTGGTGCGATATTGCCAACATACTGCGCATACAGCTCGAACGCCAGGATATTAAATACTTCCCTTCTCTGCGCGAATACGCTCAGTATTTTGGCATTGACCGCCGCATACTGGATCAGGTAGGGAAAGAGCTGGTCATTATGCACCCCGGTCCCATCAATCGCGGAGTGGAGATCAGTAGCGATGTAGCTGATTCCAAGCATTCCATCATCCTGCAGCAAGTGGAGAACGGAGTGGCGGTACGCATGGCCGTGCTGTATTTGCTGGCTTATCAATTTTAGGTAAACTGGAATAAAGTATCGTTTTATTCGTGCTAATTAAATTTTACAATTGATAAAGGATAATTGAACTAGAAATAGATTCAAAGGCAATCAGTCTTTTTAAGTCTTCTGTGACGTATAGAGATTCGAACCAAGAAATATCTGATAGCGTTTTTGGAACTGAAAGCGTAATTTCCTGTTCCAGAACTAAACTATTATTGTCAAACCCAGATATTTGGAGTACTTTATTACAACTTACATTGAATTGCTTGTCGTACCAATATACTAGCATGAAAAGATTGTTTTTTTGGTATACGACATCTTGAACTAAAAGATAGTCCATATCGTTTCTTTGACTTTTTCTAATCCTTTCTTGAACGCCAGTATAAAAGTCTTGGAAATGAGGATGTTCGATTAAATTATGACTAGCTATTAATTTTCCTTCAGCTGAATATTTTTGTATTACAGGTAATGTTTCCGATACAAAGAGAAGCTCATTTTTTTCGGTTTTTAAAATATGTCCCCTGTTATTGAATTTAATTGGGTTATTTTTTATAGTGTTTTCGAGTTGATTGCCAAATTTTTTCTGTACGACACCATCAGTACTAACAATTTGAATTTGTTCTTCGCTTCTTGGGGTGGAATGGACAATATTATCATTTATTACAGCAAATTTTGAAATTGTTGGATTGAAAACATTGTCGGCAACTTTGAAATCCGCAACAAGTAATCCATTCTTATTATGAACTGCAAAGCCTTTATTTGAGGTACCGGAAGTATAATATTTTCCATTACTTGCTATCGAATATCTTGCTTGCGCAAACTCGCCGGGCCCATCACCTTTGTTTCCAATGATATTTAATACTTGAAACTGGTTGTTTAATTGGAAAACACGCCCTCCCAGATCATCACTTATTAAATATCCATCTCCTAAAGGTTGAATGCTGAAAACATCAGTTATATAATATTTTTCATCCCCTTTATATTGCTTTAGCTCACTGTGTGTTTTTTGAGGAGACAATACTGTTTGGGGTACCTTGTTGCTGAAGTGTTCATGGCTAGAATAATAATATTCAATACCTTCCTTTGTGTAGTTTACTTTAGTGTTTCCTTCTGCGTAACAAGAAGAAAGTAGAACAGTTATGCTCAGGAGTGCTTTAAAAAATGCTTTATTCATAATTGACGGCTTTCATAGAGAAAAAATAGAAGGATATTGTTTTGATTGTAGTGTTTTGTAATCTAAAAAATATGTTTTGATTGGTGGGTTAATTCATTTGCTTTTAAATAATGAAGAGCGATCTCAAATTGTTTTGAGATGGCTCGTGATACTATGGTTCGTTGCAATATGACCTTGCTCCATCGCAGGTAACAATTCCGTTGTTTCCGTCTGCTTTACAGCTTACAGTTCCACTACAAGAAGCAGTCTCTGAACAGGATTCATTACAACACACTACTGAATAACATGCTTCTGCTTTAAACGGAAAAGTGAAAACCATTGCAAGTATAAAGCTCAATGTAAATGATTTAAGTTTTTCATAATCAATTTTTTTCAAAGTAATTTTTTCCTACTCATTTCTGGCTTTTCGGAGATCTCCAGTCGTTAAGGCCCAACAACATTCGTAAGTTATTAAATTATCAAACCCAATGTTGCACAATGTTGCACAATGTTCAACTGGTTACAGTTTTCGAAAAGTTTTAGGGCAAGCATAATCTTTTAATATTATTGTACAAGCGAAGTGCCACTTTCTTCTGTAGGGCAATGACTTAGTATTACAGTGTTAACGATGTTTTAATCAAGCCTCCAAATTTGCCCACTGACGACATAGGTCGTATTATTGAGGCTTGTAAAACACGACATATGATGCGCTTTCTTTGCCTGTTTTTTCTGATTGTGGCTACTTCTGTTGGGGCTTTCGCCCAAAAAGGATTGGACATCACCGTTGAACTGGAGGGTTACGATCAACCCAACCTGTACCTCGGGTACTATTACGGAGACAAAACCTACCTCGCCGATACGACCGCCCGCAACGCAGACGGTCAGTATGTCTTTACTTCCGATACCCTACTCGACGCCGGTGTGTATATCCTGGTCATGGAGCCGGATAACAACTATTCCGAGATCCTCCTGCCGGAAAAAGACCAGCAATTCACCGTAAAGACCTCGGTGGAGA
>JASBTH010000059.1 GCA_030148525.1 Saprospiraceae bacterium
GTTATTGGCCATTTCGGACCGGCGGCTTTTGTACATATTCTCAGCCTGAAGCGTCATATAGTACCACCGCATTTCCTTCAACTCACGGCGGGTTTCCTGTATTTGCCGGACGTTGCGTTCGGCCAGGTGGGCATTGGCGATGTAGATTACCGCCAAAAAGCCCAGAAACAGGATAAAGGGCAAATTCTTGATAATGGTATCAGAAGAGAAAAAGCCCAAATCTATGCCGCCGCGTTTTCGCTTAGCCATGTTCTTCCGGTTTGAGGGCACCAATGCGCAATTTGGCACTGCGTGCTCTCGGGTTTTCGGATATTTCCGATTCGGTGGGTCCCACTGCTTTGCGGGTAATCACCTCGAACGGTCGGTAAATGTGACCGTAAAAATCTTTTTCAATGTGGCCATCCACGTGACCGGAGCGCAAGAAGTTCTTCACCATTCGATCTTCCAGAGAATGGTAGGAAATGACTACCAGTCTGCCTCCGGGAAGCAGGGATTCCTTAGCCTGCAGTAAAAATTCGGCCAGGACATCCATCTCCTGATTCACTTCGATGCGCAGGGCCTGGAACACCTGCGACAAATACCGCAATTTTTGTCCCCTGGCCACTGACTCGACTATTCGCAGCAAGTCTTGCGTGGTCCGGACAGGCCGCTGATTCCGCTCCCTGACGATCGTTTGGGCCAGGGTACGTGCATTACGCACTTCCCCGTATTTCCCAAAAACCGACTGCAAATCCGCTGCCGAATAACTATTGACGATATCGGCTGCCGTTTTACCATCCTGCCGGTTCATCCGCATATCCAGATCTGCCTCGAAGCGGTAGGAAAAGCCCCGTTCTCCCGCATCAAACTGGTGGGACGAAACCCCCAGGTCAGCCAGGATACCGTGGACCTTCGGATGCCCGTATAACCGCAAATACCGTTGCAGGAATTTGAAATTCTGGGGCACGAAAACCAGTCGCTCGTCCTCGGGAACGTTTTCCTGAGCATCGGAATCCTGATCAAATGCGATCAGGCGGCCCCGGGGGCCCAATTGGTCAAGTATTAGCTGACTATGGCCTCCGCCACCGAAGGTTGCATCCACGTAAACACCGGCGGGGTCGATAGCTAACCCTTCCAGCGATTCGCGGGGCATAACCGGGCGGTGGTAACTCATGAGTCCTCCGGTTCATTGAAGGGTTTCCCAAGCACCTCTTCGGCCAGGCCGGAGAAATCGTCCGGCTCCTCGTCCAGCAACAGATCGTATTGATCCTTAGACCAGATCTCGATGCGATCGTTTACGGCCGATAGAATGACCTCCTTGTCAATGGCTGCGTATTCCTGTAACCGCTTGGGCACCAGAATACGATCAGCACTATCCACGGACACCTTTTGTGCGCCGCGGTAAAAGTACCGGACGAACGCCCGATTCTTTTTATTGTAAATATTCAGCTCGTTCACTTCCTGCGTGATGCGGTCCCATACTTCTTCCGGGTATAACATCAGACAGTTTTCGAAGCCCCGGTTAATGACGAAGTGCTCTACGTCGGCTTCCCCCAGCTGACTGATCAGTCCGCTGGGCATCCGCATGCGCCCCTTGGCGTCTAATTTGCACTCATATTCTCCGAGTAACTGCTGCATAGTAGATATACCACCCCCTAAAATGGAGGGTGTTATTCAAAAATAAGACCTTTTGACACACTTTACCACTTTTGCCCACTATTTATGAAAAAAAATGCCGTTTCCTCTCCCAGCACTGCCAGACACCCCAAATAATTCGCAATTAACTGATGCTTTGTAACTTATTCGTTAATAGCAAGCAAAAAAATAAGGTCATTTTTTCCCACCCATCCCTAGCTTTCGCTAAAAATGGCAGGCAAAATGGCGACTGAAATACCACCAGAAAGCTATTCGTGTGAAAAAGTGGGAAGTGAAGTATTAGCGATAGGACTCAAAAAAACCTTTCCAGCGCATACGCAAAACGCCGACTACTGCTTCTTTGATAATATTTGAAGACATTTTTGAGACGCCCTCGACGCGGTCCACAAAGGTGATGGGGACTTCCCGGATGGTGAAACCCAATTGGCGGGTGGCAAACTTCATCTCAATTTGAAAGGCATACCCGATGAAGCGGATCTTTTTCAGATCAATTGCCTGGAGCACTTCCCGGCGGTAACATACGAAGCCGGCCGTGGGATCTTTCACCGGCATCCAGGTGATCATACGCACGTATACCGACGCCCCGTAAGATAAAAAAATGCGATCCCAGGGCCAGTTCACTACCTTCCCGCCCCGCACATAACGGGACCCTACAGACACATCCGCACCGGACTCTGCGCATGCCTGTCGCAAGCGGACCAAATCGGCCGGATTATGACTGAAATCGGCATCCATCTCACAGATGTAGTCATAGCCATGCTCCAGTCCCCACTCGAAACCCGCTATATAGGCAGTGCCAAGCCCCAGCTTGCCGGATCGTTCCAACAGGTGGACTCGTTTGGGATAAACAGCTTGTTGAGCACGAACCAGATCGGCGGTGCCATCGGGGGATCCGTCATCAACCACTAAAATATCAAATGGTTGGGGCAGGCCCATCACTGTCTCAATCATCCGGGTGATATTGGCCCGTTCGTTATAGGTTGGAATAATGACCAGGGAATCCGACAAGGTACGGTACGGTGTTTGTAGTGATGAAAAGATGCCAGGGGGATACTCCCCCTCAGCTATCCGTTTTTATCGCTTGCAAAAGGCTTGGTTATTGCCAAACCTTTTCACGCGAGTATATACTCGACCCGAAGTGATTTGCAGTTCCAGCACGAAGTACTGATTGGCCAAATCACCGCGTTGTCGGTATAGTGGCCCAAAAATATAAAAAAAGGAGACAGCCATGCTTATAGAATCCAGGTTTTGGTCGTACAGGCTACCTGCCAACTGACCTTCAATGCTTAGTTTTATCCAAAAGATTGCAGTATGCGCCTGTTCCCGATCACCTTATCCTGTTTGTTCGTCTCCGTTATGGCTTTCGGTCAGGGGCCGATCACTGCATTCTTTAACGCCAAAGGCTCTCTTGACCTGGCTGTGTCTTACGGGCGGGAATCTTACCAGCGCTACCGCCTTGGCCGGGAGTTTATTGACCGCCCTACCCTCATTTCATCCTGGTCTATTTTCTCGGAATACAGCCTGAGCAATGGCTCTAGCCTGGTCGTTACCTTGCCTTATCTGCAAGTTGACGGGGGTAATCAAGGCTGGCAGGATGCGCAACTATTTCTGAAGTTGCGCACCCGTCAAACGTTTAGCGACAGCGGTCAGAACACCCGGGCCGTTGCCCTGGGACTTAGTTTCCCCGTGGCAGCTTACGAGACCACATCGGTGGGTGCCCTCGGTCAACAGGCACTGCGATTCCAGGCCCGATTTCTTCGTCAATACCAGGCCGACAGTGGATTCTTTATGCAATTCAAATCGGGCCTCGATTTTCAGTTGGCTCCGGAAGCACAATTTGCCATTCCGGTTTTGGGGCGGCTGGGATACGGAGGTAGCTGGTTTTTCGCAGAGGGTTGGCTCGAGTGGTACGAATCTTTTTCGGAGGGTAATACACAACAAGCAACCGGGGGAACTGGTGCTGATTGGTGGCGGTTGGGAGGTAGTATTCACCTACCTATACGGGGAGGATTAGGTGGAGGGCTGCAGGGAGCTTACATACTTGCCGGAAGAAACATCGGCCTGAGTACCAGGTGGGGTATCTATTTACTCTATCGATTGTAGGTTACACTAAATCGTCTTCGGACCAGTTTTTGCGTTTCTGGGGATCGAGGTCGCGAAGTTCCAGTTCCTCGTATTCGTCATACCCGGGACGAGTCGGGGAATTGTGCCCTTCCAGTCGACGAACTTCCTCCTGGATCGCTCGTTCTTCCCATTCCTTAGACAGGGTACCCACTCCGGGCACACCAAAAGTATCGAGGTAGTGAAAGACCACCCCGAATCCCCAACCGAGAATAGGCCAATAGAACCACCAGCTTCCCGGTGCCGTTACCATGTTGAGCAAAAAGAAAAAAACACTCATCACAACAAAGGTGGTGAGGTGTTCGTAAAAATCCTTCTTTTTCTTTACCCGCTTGCGGGCTTCTCTGTATTGGCTCTCGG
>JASBTH010000062.1 GCA_030148525.1 Saprospiraceae bacterium
CCTCCAATTTTCTTCAGGGGCTGGCCAACCTACAAAATCAGTCTTGGTGCCATTTGGCCTTGGTGATCCAGTTTCTCCAAAAGCATATCCTATGTAAAGGATGTCGATGTTTTCAACAATACCATTGTTATCACAATCACCAGGGTGAATTAGTTGGCTCTTTAATGACCAAGTGGAACCTAGTGAAAATAAAAGGATTAGAATAAGAATGTGAAGGCCCTTTCTCACTTGAAAATGATTTGTTAGAACAAATGTAAATGGGATTATATCTTTCGGCAAGAACATCTTACGATATTTTTCAGCTGTGTTATGGACTAAATATCAAGCATTAGCATTTTCTTTATAAGAAAAATGTTGATAATCTGGGGATAGTGTATTTATATATTTAAATTTGCGATGCAATAAATGGTGGTTTTCAAATGAAAGGAAGTAAGCTAATTGACCTCCTAAAGGTGTTTTCCCCCGAAGAGATGGAGGAGTTTGGTGATTTTGTTAGTTCACCCTATTTCAATAAACGAGAAGAACTAATTCCGTTTTATTTGTACTTGCGAAGTTTAGCACCCGAATGGAAGGAAGAGGCGCTCGAGAAAAAGTCCGTATTCCGCAATGTCTTTCCTTATGAGCAGTACGATGAAAAACAATTTGCCTATTTAATGAATTACCTGCTCAAGCTGGGAGAACGATACCTGGCTCGAAAAACGTATGAGAAGAGGTTAGATGCCGAAGAATTAGATATACTGGAGTCTTTTGTAGAAAAGGGTTTGAACAAACACTATCAGTTCTTAATCAATAAGATAATACGAAAATACGACGATTCATCTGATAAAGGAACAGATTTTTTCTACAATCGGTTCAGGTTAGCGCATATCCGACTAGAGTACTTCAACTCTTTGAAAAAACGAGCTCTGGACCCGAGTTTTCTTGATTTCTCGGAATTCCTGGACGATTTTTTCATGTATGAAAAATTAAGGCATGCTTCAAGTATGGCAACCCTGAAGGATACCGTTTCGGCAGAGCTGAGTTTTAACTACGTAGACGAGATCAATCAACATCTTAGAGAATCAGAAGATATTGATCCGCTCATTCATATTTATCAAAAACTGTATCTGTCCTATCAGGATGATGATCCAGAGCATTTTGAAGCATTCCTGAAGTTACTGAGTAATAATGTGGATAGGACATCTATTGCTGCCAGACGAGAACTCTACGTCTTTGCAATTAACTATTGTGGGCGCAAAATCATGGCGGGGCAGACCGCTTACTATGAAAAAGTCCTTGACCTATATATGGAAGGTGTGGATAACAGAGCTTTGTTTGAAGGAAAATATTTGTCCCCCACTACTTATACCAACATAGTGAAGCTTGCCTTGGGTTTGCGGAAAATTGAAATCCTGGAGGATTTCATCGAGACCCATTCCGGAAGCCTGCCTCCCGATAAACGTGCTGATGCGGAATACCTGAATCGTGCGGAGGTATTATACTACAAAAAGGATTATGGAGGGGTCATTGAAAATTTACGGGAAATGGTACATTCAGATTTCCATTATACGCTCAGTTCGCGAGTGCTCTATCTTAAAACGTATTATGCACAAGACGACATAGAGCCTCTACTTTCTCAAGTGACAGCCTTCAATCAGTACTTACGACGAAATAAGAAGATGTCAGCTAGTGTAAAAAAGCCGTTTTCGAATTTTTGTAAATGCCTTGGAATGATTCTACGGGTTACTCCTAAGAAGTACGACACTATAAAGGCCAAGATTGAAGAAATGAATCCGGTTGCCGAAAAGAATTGGTTATTAAGGACATTAGAACAGGAACTCGCCTAACTCAACCACTGATACACGGCCAAACTACTCAAATACGCGAGTCCCGTCATCATGAAAAACTGGATAGTCGGCCACTTCCAGGAGTAGGTTTCCCGACGCACCACCGCCAGGGTACTCATGCACTGCATGGCAAAAACGTAAAAGAGCAACAGAGACCAGGAGGTGGCCCGGTTGTAAACTTTCTCACCCGTAGCCGGATTTACTTCCTCCGCCATGCGTTTCTTGATCGAGAACTCGTCATCCGCGGAGCCGATGCTGTAGATAGTGGCCATGGTCCCCACAAAAACTTCGCGGGCCGCGAAGGAGGTGATAAGCGCAATACCAATCTTCCAGTCAAAGCCCAGTGGCTCAATGGCCGGTTCGATGAAGCGGCCAATGTGACCGGCAAAACTGGCTTCCAGCTTTTCGGCGGCCATGAGGTCGGCAGCGGTTGATTCGTCCAAATTGCTTTCCTGAATTGCGGTTTGCGCTTCTAATTTGGCGCGTTCCATATCCTTCACCGGACCATAGGAAGAAAGAACCCATAGCAGGAGGGAAATGACCAGGATAACCCGACCGGCTTCCACCGAGAAGGTCTTCACCTTCTCCCAGACCGTCAGCAATACGTTGCGGACGACCGGCATCCGGTATTCCGGAAGCTCCAGCATTAAAAAGCTGGTATCATTGGTGCGTAGTATCAGTTTGAATATATAAGCTGATCCCAGAGCAGCGACAATCCCCAACAGGTACAAGCCCATGAAAGCGAGGCCCTGCATATTAAAAATGCCCCATACCGTTGTACTTGGCACCGCAAAGGCGATAAGAACCGTGTACACCGGGATACGAGCCGAACAACTGATGAAGGGAGTAACCATAATGGTGATCAGGCGTTCCTTCCAGTTACCGATGGTACGGGCACTCATTACTGCCGGAATAGCGCAGGCTCCACCCGATATCAGGGCAACGATCGAACGCCCGTTCAAACCAAAGGCCTGCATAAGCCGGTCAAACATAAATGCCGCACGGGCCATATAGCCCACTTCTTCCAGTATGGAAATGAGTAAGAAGAGAATGGCAATTTGGGGTACGAACACCAGTATGCCCCCCAGGCCAGCCAGTAGTCCGTCGGCCAGCAGATCGGCAAACCAGCCCGCAGGCAAGGTCGTGCGAACCGTTTCGACCAGGTACCCAAAAAAGAAATCGATGAGATCCATCGGGTAGGTCGCCAGTGTGAAAATAGACTGGAAGACCAACAACATGAGTACAAAGAAGATAATTGGCCCCAAAATCCGGTGAGTCACCAGTGCATCAATCCGATCCGACCAACTGGTGGGTTTGTCTGATTTTCGAATAATACTCTGCTGCACCAAAGGGGTGAATTGATCGTACCGTTGCATGGTTTCCCGCACTTGCAATTGCAGATCCTGAAAAGTTGTTCGCTCTACAACCGATGCAATTTCGCCACGCTGTTCATCGGAGAGAAAGGGGAGCCAGCTGTGGTGATGCCCCAGCAATATCCGTTGATAAGGACTGGCCTCGGGAAATTTTTTCTGTAACTCCGATACCAATCGACCCTCCTCCTGAGAAGGTCGGTAATAGGTGCTGTCGACTGGTTGACCACCGGTAGTATCCAAGGCTGCCATAGCCTCCTTCAACTCGTCCAGGCCGGCGCCGGTTCGTCCACTTACACACAAGACCTTCGTTCCCAGCTTTTTTGACAATCGTTCGGTATCGACCTCGATACCTTCCTGTTCGGCAACATCGGCCATGTTTAGTGCCAGAATAGTCGGCAGGCCCAGGTCGCGAAGCTGAGTGAATAAAAGCAAGTGCTTTTCCAGCTTTACGACATCGGCAACGTAAACCACTGCATCCGGATAATTAGGGTCATTGGGATTGGCAAAAGTCTGAACGACGATGCGCTCTTCTTTGGAGGTCGGATAAAAGCTGTAGGTGCCGGGAAAGTCGATGAGATTGGCTTTTTTCCCATGTGGCAGGTTAAGTGTTCCCGATTTTTTATCAACAGTCACCCCGGGGAAATTACCTACTTTTTGCTGCAATCCGGTCAGGATATTGAATAGCGAAGTCTTCCCGCAATTAGGGTTGCCGATTAAAGCAATGTTTAGAGTATCTTTTTCCTGCTGCACGTCGATCATATCTATCTATAAGGTTACCTCCGTCAACCGTTTGAATTGAAGCCAATTGCATACAATAAGTCAAAATAAGAATGGGTAGTTTCCCGAGCCGGTAAAGGTACGGAAAAACAGAGAGAGATTATCGCAGGATAATACTGGCAGCCTCGCGCTGGCGCAGTGCAATAACTATATTGTCGGCCTTGATATAGCAGCCACCACCAAAGGGAGCTCTACGCATAAGTTGCACTTTGGATCCGGGCAACAGTCCCATGGCCATTAATTTACAGGCAATGCGTTCATCCGTAAAATGAGATACCTGACCGGTTTGTCCTCGCCTCAGGTTGGAAATTTGATGTGTATGTTGGATTGGAGCTACCACTATGCTGTTATTTTGAATTAGTCTACTTAATAACGTAAGAATATCAGGATTAACTCGAAAATTCAGTAATAATCATCTCCTCTGTACAAAATTTACCTAATACCCAGGATTTGGTATACCTAATATTAGGTAGGCTCAGTTACCCGGGAATGCTGACGGCCTGGATGTATTAGCCTGACCAACGGCACTATTAATCAGTCGGCAATGGTAGCGCCCCATAATATCAGCTACAACTTTACTGGGAAATAATCGCCGAAAACCCATTTTGAAAAGAGGGCTATCGGATGCGTATCTAAATACCGTCAATACCCATTGATTTCCACTGGGAGCAATTTGATAGGTTGCATTCCAGCTTGCGCATTCCCCGGCCGTTGGTACTTCCAAAAGCTGCTCGGGAATATCCGTACATCCGATTTGATCAATATAGTCCACCAAGAGTTGGTGAACGGCTATATCCTTTTTTTTCATGCTGATTTTCTGTCTGGAGCTTTGCCGCTTTGTACGCAATAGTACGTCAAAAAGTCTATTTAGACTAATTACAGATTGTCTTTTCTACATAAATGATTTCAGCTGATAAATAGTTGTCGATTGCAACAAAAAAAGGGATTACCTGCAGGTAATCCCTTGACTTTTGTCAGATGTCGCGGTGATTATTACGCCAGGTGAGCCCGCAGCATCCAGGCCATTTTTTCGTGGGCTTCCATCAGAGCAATCAGGAAGTCATTATTACCCATGTCGCCCAGTTCTTCTGCCTCATTGGCATTGTGGCGAATAATCTGGATAATGGCTTCCTGATCATTCAGCAGATTTTCGACCATTTTTTGGGCATCACCGTCCAGGTGATCGGTTTCGACCAGCCGACTCTGCTTACGAAATTCTTCCATGGTACCAATGGAAAAAAAGCCCAGAGAGCGAACCCGCTCAGCTGTATCATCAATAAATACTTCCAGTTCCTGGTATTGTTCCTGGAAAAGATCGTGTAAGGGCTTAAACGCCATACCGGTTACATTCCAATGGTAGTTGCGCAACTTGACATAAAGTACGTGCTGATCGGCCAATAACTGTGACAGCATGATGGCAACTTTCTCCCGGACATCCTGGGAGAGTCCGATTTCAGCAGGTCGGTTGGTTATTTGTTTTAGCTTGATATCCATACGTGTTAACTTTTTGTGTTTTTATCAAAACAAGATCACGGGACTTAAGTTTGGCCTGCTCACCAAGTTATATCAACATCGAAATGGTTTGGGAGGTCATACCGGTTCGGTGCCCGTATATACCACTGATTAACTTGGTGGATAGTCCCAAACCAAAAAGGTACCAGGGTAAACTCCGAATTGCTAAGACATCGTTAAAAAGGTAGGAAAGGAGGACGTAGGTGACAAATAAGTATATTTTTGCGGTTTAGTTTACTAATGCACAATTCGTCTGCCGGCTTTCCACGAGAAAGTCGGCAGGTTTTTTTTGCCGAAAGGCAAAAAAGAAGGGCAAGGACTGATGTCCTTACCCATTCTAATAGCCGTTGAAACAACCGTAAATTTTTAGGCACCCGCGGCGCTCGCAGAAGTTTGAGCCGTTTTGGAGGCAGCCAGGGAGTAAATCACCAGACCAAAGCCGATCTTGTTAACGGCATCACCAATGTTGTAGATGATATCCATTGATTCTGGTGACAGCATGCCACTCAGCAGACCACCTGGAATTGCCATGTATCCGATCGGATAGATGGCCCAGCCTACCAGGATGAACCAGCCCAACGACTTGAAAGCCTTCTGCAGGGTAGGATCGTTAGAGTTCGATGCCAACTTTTTGGCAGGACCGAACCACACATCATAGAAGATTGCTGCGTATCCAATGGTAGAGATAGCTCCCCACAGAGGAGAGGCTTCACGGAAGACGGTTTCTCCCAGGTAACCGGTAACCAGCATGAATAAAGACCAGAAAATCATGCGCCAAAGCAGAGCATGCTTAGCCCCGAAGGCTTTGAGGATCAAATAGAATTCCACGCACATCAGGGGTACCGTAAGAATCCAGTCAATGTAACGGAACTCGGTTGGAGACACTTGGTTCTCTGCCCAGAAACTGCGCATGTAGAAATAGTGTACCGCGGCAATACCCGTAATCAAACCGGAAACGAGCATGGAGTCCTTCCACTTCCCGTTAACGCGGGTCATCTGTACAAAAAAGAAAACCGTTGCGGCCAACATAGCCATGGAACCGATGAAAAACGTAAATCCTACGTAGTCACCTGATTGAAGTTGAGCCAGAAATAGAGACTCAAAGTTTACTAATGCGTTCATTATTGGTGTGTTTTGTTAAGCAAGTGTTAAAATTAAATGAAAAACTATTGTATTTTCAAAAAGTTCAGAATATTTTGATAAAAATGATATTTTCTTACCGAACAGTTGTGAATAGCTAATCTCCTCTTTATCAATGCGATATATCAGTTGCTATTCGCTGACTATTGGGAAGCTTGCTCGTGGGATTCCATAATGAATCGGCCTGGGGCCGTTTGGATTGTCGCAGGGGATAGATAAGTTGCCGCCACAGGGCTTGTAGAAATGGTTTTTTGGGGAGTCGGGCAAAAATGAGTAATTCCTGATTCCATGATGTGTCCTCATCTAAAAATTTGAGGATGCGCCGCATAGGATTACTGCGAAATAGTGCGGAAAAAATACCTTTCCCTAACCAGCCTTCTCCTTGCAAAATGTGCAGTAGAAGTCGGTCGTAGAAAGCAAAACGGGATGCTGAAGTATGACCCTCAGCCACCCGTTTACCGCTTACCAAATTATGTGCTATTTGTTTGGATTCCGCTAAAATGCGGAGGAAGGCGTACCCAGTGGTCGGTTTTACTATACCTCCCACCGTGCCTATATTGATAATATTTGCCTGGGTATACCGGCGGTAAGTCCGGTTAGTCATGGGGATTTTTCCTTTTTCTTCTTCCATAACGGAGTAGGAAATGCCGGGGAATTGTTGTTCCATATATTCGTGGAAGGCCCGGTCGTAGGCACCGTCCTCCAATAATTCACCGGAAAAAACGGTGTATTCCACTAATGCTTTTCTCGGATTTATGGGTAACACATAGAAAAAGCGGGTACTATCTTTTTGCTGAGTGCGAAAGTCCATCAGCCGGGCCGTTTCGGGGTCGAAGGTATCCTCTCCGGTTTCAATCCACCACCCCTTGAAATGCTGCCAAAGGTGATAGGTGGGTTTTCGCAGTGAACGAATCGGTGCTGGTTTGCAGGAATTCAAAATAGTTCGGCCACGCACTATATCACCCCCGACCATAACAAATGGTCCCAGAACATCCTCCTCAATGGCTTCGATACGCCCTTGTAAAAAAGTTACTTGTGGAAATGCACCTAGCTCTTGGTGCATGTGTTCATACCAATCCGCAGACCGTACCATACTATAGGTATACGGAGCAATAGAGGACTGTGAGCTGAATGAATTAGAAGAAAAAGACAGGTTTGACCAGGATTTAGAGATAGCCGACTCCGGAACAGGAGAATTATCGGCGTGCCAAAAGCACCAAGTGCGATCGTTGGTCGTCTTAGTGTCCTGATCGATGATCAGAATAGAGGCGGAGGCAGGGCTTAATTTTGCAAGATGCAGGGCAACTGAAAGACCAGCACATCCGCCGCCGGCGATTATGTATGTGAATGTTCTCAAACCTAGTTTACTAATGCATAATTCTTCTTCAGCCTAAAATAATTTGGCTGAGAGTATGAAAACTGGAACAAGTTCTTGTTTCAGTTTTCTATCAAAGGGTAGACAATCGTGCTGAAAAATGGTTTGAGAATTTGCGCTTTTTTTTTCGTCAAAATTCCGAAAGGTATCGACTAACAATGCTTTTGCGGTTGTTTTACGGGTAAATACCATTCTGCTGACCAAAAGTAGGTGCCAATCCTCTGATTAAAACAGGTATGAAATCAGGCTTTTTCGGTGGCCATGTGATCCTCTGCCAGAATTTGCTTCATTTTGGAGGGAACCTGAAAACGCTGACCGTGCTTTTTGCGTAAGCGCTGGCAGTTTCTGGTGAATGCATCGACGCCCCTATCCAGTATGTACTGTATGACACCTCCCCGAAAGGCCGGAAAGCCCCAACCGTAAATGCTACCCAGGTTAGCAGCGGGAATAGAGTGTATAACTCTTTCCTGCATGCACCAGATTGCTTCGAGGACCTGAGCGGTCAGAAAGCGGTTCATTAGTTCTTCGGTAGGTATATTCCGACGGGTTTTCACCGGGAAGTGTTCGGCTATGTCGGTCCAGAGGATTGGAGCGTCCTCAACGGGATAGTCGTAAAATCCGGCTCTCTTTTTAATGCCCGGGCGGTCGACCTCCTCCAGCATGACGTTGAGCACGTTGACTGCCGGATGCTGAATGTACTTTGGTCCGTAGTGTTCGGCAGCTTGTTTTTCGTACCGCATCACCATATTGAGGCCTAATTCGTCGGCAAGGGACAGGGCCCCGATGGGCATGCCCGCCTGAATTCCGAGATTCTCGATCAAAGCGGGGGAGTAGCCTTCCTGCAGCATGGTAATACCCTCGAGGATATAGGTATTGCGAACCCGCGCGGCAAAAAAGCCCCAATCATCCTTGACAATAATGGGCGTTTTGCGAATAGCACGTACAAAATCGAAAGCCCTGGCAATAGTCTCCGGACTAGTTTGAGCACCCTTGACGATCTCCACCAGGGGGATTTCATCAGCCGGATGGAAAAAGTGCAGCCCCACGTAGTGTTCAGGACGGCGAGTAGCTTCCGCCAAACGCGTAATGGGAATAGAAATGGTATTAGTGGCAAAGAAGGAAAAGTCGTCCAGGTAATCCTCGGCTTCCCGTGTGACCTTTTGCTTGACCATACGGTTTTCGAAGACCGCTTCAATGACCAGGTCACAGGAGGTAAAATCGGAGGAGTCTTCGGTGGTTTTGATCCGTGAAAGAATCTCGGCGCGCTGATCTTCGTTAATCACCCCCCTGGCTACTCGTTCTTTGAGACGGGCTTCTACAAACTCCCTTCCTCTTTCCGCAATCAGTTTGGAGACATCCTTAAGTACGACATCCATCCCGTTCAACAGACAAGCCAGGGCAATACCTGAGCCCATCAGCCCTGCTCCGATGACGCCAATTTTACGGGGGCGAAATTTACCATAGCCCGACGGTCGGTTCTTCCCCTCCTTTATATAGTTGGCATCAAACCAGAAGGCTTTGATCATGTTTTTGCATTGCTGACTGCGAACCAGCTGCGTATAATACCTGCTTTCAATCCGACAGGCCGTGTCGAAATCGACCTTGGATCCCTCCGCCAGGACTTTGAGGATGGATCGGGGGGCGGGTAAGGCCGGATGTGTATCGCGGGCAAGATTAGCAGTCAGACGGCGGATAACCTGAGCGGTAGCCTGGTCACGGGCAGTACCTTTGGGAATCTCCGCATTTTTTTGGTCCCACGGCCGTCGGCCTTCCTGGTTACTCAATAACCATTGCCGGGCCAGCTGCATCATTTCCTTTTCGGAAGTGGCCAATTCATCAATAATACCATTTTGCAAAGCCTCTTTCGGACTGTATCGCCGTCCACTTTTTAGAATGGCAAAGGCCCGTTCAATACCCAGCAGCCACATTAGCCGGATAATGCCACCACCACCCGGAATGAGGCCGATCTCCACTTCGGGTAATCCTAGTTTTATAACTGATTGGTCGACCGCAATTCGGTGGTGACAGGCCAGGGCCAGTTCAAATCCGGCACCAATAGCACTGCCGTTGATAGCTGCAACTACGGGAACGCCGGGCCGTTCGAGCTCCCGCAGAAATGCTTTCATCTCCTCGGCAAAAGCAAAGATTTCGGTGGAATCCGTGGCCTGGTATAAATACTCCAGATCACCACCTGCGAGAAAAGTCTTCTTGGCAGACGTCAAAATAACTCCTTTAAGCGCACTCTTTTCTTTTTCTTCCTGCAGGTGGCGCAAAACGGGAACAAAGGCTTCTCGGATCTCGTGATTGATCACGTTCATATTCCGTCCCTTCATATCGAGGGTCAGAGTAACGATGTTATGGATGTCCTTCTGGTAATAGATCATGGTTGACTTCGCTTATTATACCCGTTCAATAATGGTGGCTACTCCCATGCCACCGCCTACACAAAGGGTGACCAGTCCGGTACTCAAATCCTGCCGCTCCAATTCGTCGAGCATGGTGCCGATCTGCATAGCACCGGTTGCCCCCAGTGGATGACCAAGCGCAATGGCTCCTCCGTTGACGTTTAGACGATCATTTGGAACATTCATAGCCCGTTGAAAATGCAGTACGGCAGAGGCAAAGGCCTCATTACACTCCCACAGGTCGATATCTCCGGCAGTCATCCCTGCTCTTTCCAGTGCTTTACGGGCAGCGGGAACGGATCCGGTAAGCATAATGGTGGGTTCCACACTGACGGTCGCCGCACTGCGAATGCGGGCACGGGCTTTGAGCCCGGCGGCGCTGCCCTGCTCCTTATTGCCGACCAGTACCAAGGCTGCGCCATCAACCATACGGGAGGAATTACCGGCGGTATGCATGGGAATCACCCTGGCTACCTCCGGATACTGGATACGGGCCATGTGGTCGAACCCCCAATCTCCGTATTCTGCAAAAGCGGGAGCAAGAGCAGCCAGCTCAGACAGCCCCGTATTGGGATGCAGGAGTTCGTCTTCCTCCAGGATCAGAAGGCCGTTTTGATCGTAAATGGGGACCAGTGACTGGCTAAACCGGTTCTCGGAGCGAGCTTTTCGAACCCGTTCGTAGGACTGGTGGGCGTATTCATCCAGATCACTTCGCGAAAAGCCGTCGCGCGTTGCAATGAGGTCGGCCGATACTCCCTGTGGTATATAATTGATTGTCTGAATAACTTCCGGATCGTAGAGTAGTGGCCCCATATCACTGCCCATGGGCACACGGCTCATACTCTCCACACCTCCCGCAACGATGAGGGAGTCCCAGCCGGAGCGTACCTTCATGGCAGCTAGATTAACTGCTTCCAGCCCCGATGCACAGAACCGATTGATCGTCATGCCACCTACACTCAGGTCCCAGCCGGCATACATCACAGCAGCCTTGGCCAGGTTGGAGCCCTGGTCATCGGTAGGACTTACACATCCGATTAGTACATCATCGATCAGTGCCGTATCCAGTTTGTGTCTTTTTTGCAAGGATTGCAAGGTTATTTGTAGTAACTGGATAGGGCGGATCTCATACAGGGCACCGGTTGGCTTACCGTCTCCTCTGGGAGTTCGCAGGGCGTCATAAATAAAGGCCTCAGTCATTCAGCAGTCGGTATTATGGAAAAAGTGAAGCGAGCCCTAAAATAACCAAAGGCACGCTCCAAAGGCAAACTTCCTACCTTATTTCTGCATTAGAGACGTATTTGAGGCGCGAAGGTCTACCTTTATCTGATTTAAGACCAAATCGGTAGATTTTAACGGCGTCGTGCCATTACAAGACCTATCTTTGTATCAGTAGACCCAAAAAATAAAGAGTACTATGCCACGCAGAAAATACAAACTCACAGGATTTGCACGATTTTTCATCGTGATGCTGTTTCTGGCGCCGATTGCTTACCTGGCAGCCTCCTACATTAATGGCGAGGATGGCATCTCCAATATCCGCGAATTTTTCGGACAGGAGCAAACGAATAACACGACTACCACCACTGTGGAGCCGGGTTCTGATGAACAGCAGGAACCAGCTACTGGCCTGAATGCCATGGACCGGAAAGAACTGGAATCAACTATCTACGATTTGCGCGATAGCTTGCGGGCCAAAGATTTGGAAATTTACGAATTGCGCCGTCAGGTTCGCCTGTTGGAGGGGTCGTCTGAATAAAAAGCGGATATGGACTTCTTGTTATTAATGGATTTGCAAGCCCAGACCGGGCTCACGGGAACTATTATTCGTATTATCATTACTGCGGGAGCTCTGTTTACCGGAGCCTGGCTGCTGAAAGGAGTCACTTTCCGTGACTTTGGTCAGGCTATTCTGGGAGCCGTGGTACTGGCAGTACTAAATGCCACTGTAGGTCGGGTTCTGGATTTCCTGTCGATTCCTTTTACCGTCATTACGCTGGGGCTATTCAGCCTGGTAGTAGATGCGGTTATTCTGTGGCTGACCAGCCGTATCCTGCAGGGATTTGAGATATCATCGGCCTGGTACGCCTTTTTACTGGCGGTTCTGATGGCGATTTTCAATGTATTCTTGCACGCCATTTATTTGTAGGTGCCTTAAGAAGCTGCCTTTCGGCAAAAAAGAAATCCGGATTTTGGCTCTAGCCAAAATCCGGATTTAGAGCGTGTTTGGGATTTATCCTTTGGACTGCAAATGTCTATTATACCGACAACGAAGTGGTTTGGGAATCCAAACCACTTCGAGTCGAGTATATACTCGCGTGAAAAGGTTGGGCAAAGCCCAATCCTTTTCGGAA
>JASBTH010000065.1 GCA_030148525.1 Saprospiraceae bacterium
CCGTAGCAATTATTACTCCCTCCCAGGAGCAGGTCCCCGGCATTCTGCAGGTCAATGCGACCAACAGTTCCCTGTTCCCGTACAAAATCCCCGTTCACATAAAGACGCACTCTGCCTCCATCGCGAACGATGGCGATCTGATACCAGCAAAAGCCGGCCGGGAGTTGGCTGACCATATTCACGCTGCGGCCCGTACCTTCCTGCAGTACGATATTTATGTTGCGGGTAGCCGGTTGATAACGCACAAAGAAGGCGTGATCATTAGTACAATTAGCGGGGCGCTTTTCCAACAAGTACTGTGTTCCTTCCCGACCGATAGGTTTGAAGTAGAAAACAACGCTAAAGTCTTCGGTAGAAAACTCTTCGATGACGGGGCCCACAAACCGGATAATATCATTGCCTCCGTTGAGAGCCAATGCACTTTCGTTCACCCCGCACGCAAACCCCGGATTCCCCTGGGGCACCCCGGCATTGGAGGTGTTCCCGGTAGCATCCTCAAAACCACTATCGAATTGGTACCAGGCCACCGGGCCGGGGATACTTTGTGCCAGAGCGGCTTGTAACGAGCAAAAACAGATAGCTAGCCACAGTACGTGTCTCATGAATTACTTGCATTGACGGGCGCAGGCCCTTCTTCTGGTAATGGGTACTTCAGGAAGCCCCTTCTTTCACAGGCATTAACGGTCATATACCGGCCGAAAGTATTCGGGCCAGGATGAGGTTCGGAATTGGCAGCTATTGGCCAAACATACCGCCCAGCCCACTCAATCCTCCGGGCAAAATATTGTTGAGCATTCCCTGGGCCTCTTCCTGTTCTTTTGCTGCGGCTTGTTCCAGGGCCCTGTTAGTGGCGACCATGAGCAGGTCCTCCAATTGCTCTTTATCCTCCATATCCAGCTTTTCCGGATCGAGGCCAATATTGATAATCTCCCGATTGGCGTTGGCCGTTACCACCACCGCACCGTCACCGGCTTCACCGGTCACGGTAATTGCTGCCAATTTGGCTTTCATCTCCTTCTGCATCTCTTCCATGTTACCAAACATAGTCTTCCGTTTTGATGAGTAAATCATTCTTGTACACAACGCACAAGGTGACCGATTGCTTACGCTTGCGCAAAAATTTTGGACAGAAACACCAGATAGAACATCAGAAGCAATGCCCCTTCCCAGCGGGTAATCTTTTTATTATTCGAAATGATGCCAAAAAGAATTGTCATCACCAGCATGAGCGGCAGAAAGAATTCATTGATAGTCGGGGGGATTTCCAGGTCGCCAATCAGCGCCGGTATGCCAATGACCACGTAGGTATTAAACACATTGGACCCCAATACATTACCCACCGCAATGGACGCTTTGCCCCGACGCGCTGCGTTGAGGGACACGATCACCTCCGGTAAGGATGTTCCCAGAGCTACGGCCGAAAGGGAAATCAATTCGCTGTCGATCCCGGCAATGGCCGATAATTCCACGATGGAGTGAATGACGTATTCGGACCCTACCGCCACCAAAACGCCGCCAATGACCAGCATCACATATTGCTTCCAGGACACACTGGGTCGCACATTATTATCCCTCGGAGTAGACTGAATAGAATAAGCTAAAAAGACAGCGATCCCGATCAGGCAGATGATGCATTCAAAAAGATCGACCCGGTAATCCTGAAAAATAAACCACATCATAAAGGCCGACCCCCAGAGGTAGGGCATATCGATGTGCCAGATATTGTATTCCAAATCGATGGAGCCCACGATAACGGTAGTCAGTCCCAAAACCAGGGCAATATTCGTCACGTTGGACCCGATCACCGTACCCGCAACGATGGCTGATTCATTTTCCAGGACCGACACCACGGCAGTGGCCAGTTCGGGCAGGGAGGTACCAAAAGCTACGATAGTCACTCCGATAATGAAGGGACTAATACCCAGGGACAGGCCAATGCGTTCGGCCGAATCGATGAACCAGTCAGCAGCTTTGAGCAGGACTGCCAGGCTCACTACGAAAATTAATACGTTTACCAAAATGGGCATACGCTGAATGTTTGGGAAAAAGCAGATCGGACGACTTGCAAGAGCTTGTTGAGGCATTGCTTTTGGAGCGAACGGCGCCAACAAGCGCTAAGCGCTCGCAAAGGTACCCAAAATTTACACACCTTAAGAGCGATCTTTACCCTCTTTCCCCGGGGATTTATTCTTTATAGACGTTCAACATGTACAGCCACCCGATCACCTGTTTTTTTTGGGGTTACTTACATTTTTGCGTAAACTATAACAGCCACTTTTTTGTAGTTTTGTGCGTACTTTTGCCCACAATCAAGCACACAGCGAATGGCACTCGACCAGATAGACGTTGACCGTATAGGGGAGCCCCAGAAGGAAATGACATTCCTGGAACACCTGGAAGAATTGCGGTGGCATATTATCCGCTCTCTTCTGGCTATTGTCGTTATTGCTATTGTGCTTTTCCTGGTCCAGGGATGGCTGTTCGATGTGGTTGTTTTCGGCCCTACGCATCCCGAATTCTTTTCGTACGTGGCCATTTGCGATTTGTCCAATGCGGTCGGCTTAGGTGATCGGATGTGCTTCACGCCACCCGAGTTTCGCAAGCTGGCAGTGGGTTTCGGAGAACCTTTTATCATCAGTATTAAGGTGTGCTTTATCTCCGGTTTCATCGCGGCATTCCCCTACGTGTTCTGGGAATTTTGGCGCTTTATCAGTCCGGGGCTCTACGATAAAGAACGCAAGGTTACACGCGGGGTCGTGTTCATTTGCAGTTTCCTTTTTTTAACGGGGGTGCTCTTTGGATACTACGTTATCGCTCCATTCGCCATCAACTTCCTGGCCGGATACAATATTCCCGGTGTGGAAAATACGCCCACCCTGTCTTCCTTCATCAATTATATGGTCATGTTCACGGCTCCGGCCGGCCTGATTTTTGAGCTGCCCATAGTGGTGTATTTCCTCTCCAAAATTGGCTTGGTCACCCCCCCGTTAATGAAGCAATACCGCCGACACTCGATCATTATCATTTTGGTGTTGTCCGCTTTGATTACGCCCCCCGATGTAGTCACGCAGTTTTTGATCGGCGTGCCACTGTTCTTCCTGTACGAGGTGAGTATTTTAGTCTCCCGGCGCGTGGAACGGCAGGAAAAAAAGAAATGGGAAGCTTTTGACCGGGGTGAATAAAGACCAACATCCCCGGAATAAAGGATAGCTACAGAAAACTTCAGGATTATGGAACGGGTATCGACCAATCTCACCCTCTTTTACAAGTTTTTCATACCGGTCTTTTGGCTGGTATTCTTCGGTTCGGTGACCGTAGCGTCCCTGTTGTACTCCTTTGAGTACATCGGGCAAATACCAGCCCCCACCTTCCGCCTGATCATGATCCTGATCTTTCTCAGCGGAGCAGTCACCCTGTACATTACCCTGCTACGGCTGAAACGGGTAGAGATGAGTGAAGACTTTGTATACGTCACCAATTACTTCAAGAATTTCCGGTACCCCTACCACAATGTGGAAGGAATCCGCACCAGCCGCTTTTTATTCTTCCGGATAGCTACGCTGACCCTGCGGGAGCCGGGATCCTTCGGAAAGACCATAATGTTCATTCCCAGCGGTCAGCGCTTCAATGCCTTTTTCGAGGAACACCCCGACATGAAGGTTCTGCTCAGAAAGTAGATCAGCGCGATCGCATGCGAATGACCGGGCAGATCATTTCTTCCAGTGAAATGCCACCGTGCTGGAAGGTGTTCTTATAGTAATTGTGGTAGTAATTGTAGTTGTTGGGGTAGAGGAAGAAAATATCCTCCTTAGCAAAAATGAACGTTGAGCTAACATTGGGTCGCGGCAAACCGGCCTTTTCCGGATCCCGCACAGCTAACACGTCTTTGCGCTCATACTGAAGATTGCGGCCTACCTTATACCTTAGATTAGTAGTTGTTTCCCGGTCTCCGATCACCTTGGAGGGCGTATTCACCCGAATCGTTCCGTGATCGGTAGTAACAACAAGCTGAATATCCCGCTCGGCCAGCTTTTGCAGGGCGCCATAGAGGGGGGAGTTCTGAAACCAAGACTTGGTCAGTGACCGGTATGCCTTTTCATCACCGGCCAATTCTTTCAAGACCTCCATTTCGGTCCTGGCGTGCGACAGCATATCGATGAAGTTATAGACGATGACGGTGAATTCATTATTGAGGTAATTCAGCGCCCGGTCCTCCATTTGTTTGGCGTAGTTGACATTAGTCACCTTCACGTATTCGTGTCGCAGGCCTTCGCGGAAGGTACGGTCAATAAGGTCGGTCAGGAAATCGCTTTCGTGCCGGTTTTTGCCTCCCTCTTCGTTATCGTTGAGCCATTGTTTGGGGAAACGTTTGGCAATATTGGCCGGCATCATACCGGCGAAAATGGCATTGCGGCTGTATTGCGTGGAGGTGGGGAGGATGCTGTAGAAGTAGTCTTCCTCTTCGATCCGGAATAATTCCCGAAACATGGGTTCGAGGATTTTCCACTGATCAAAGCGCAAATTATCGAGCAACAGCAAGACCGTTGGCACCTCGCGGTCGATGTTCGGGAACACCTTACTGCGCAGCAGGGTATCGGACATAACCGGGCCCTCCTCGCCGTCCATCCACTGCTCATAGGTATTTATTACGTATTTGGAAAAAGCGCTATTGGCCTCCTGCTTTTGCATAGCGAGGATATCGGACATGGCGGTGGAATCCGATTGATCGATCTTTAGTTCCCAGCTAATGATGCGCTTATAGATATCGACCCAGGATTCGTAATCCAGCCCGCTATTGATATCCATAATGATCTGGCGAAATTCCTGTTGATAATCCGAGCTGGTCTTTTCGCGAACCAGTCGTTTGTTATCGACGATCTTTTTTAGTGTCAGCAGTATCTGGTTGGGATTGACCGGTTTGATCAGGTAGTCGGTGATTTGGGAGCCCAGGGCCTCTTCCATCACGTTTTCCGCTTCGTTCTTGGTGATCATCACCACCGGGAGGTGCGGGCGTTTTTCCTTAAGCTTGGCGAGCGTTTCCAGTCCGGTCAGTCCGGGCATACTCTCATCGAGGAACACGATATCGATGTCCTTATTCTCCGCACTCTCATCGAGGGCATCGTGGCCGTTGGTCACGGTAATTACCTCGTACCCTTTTTTTTCGAGGAAGAGAAGTTGCGGTTTGAGCAAATCGATTTCGTCGTCGGCCCACAGGATGGTGATTTGATCCATATACTGATTGGTTATTTGTGGAAAGTTAAGAACGTCGCCGGTAAAAGCTGTAAAATTAGCGGGCCTTACGGCAAAAATATTGCCCAGGTGGTCGGAGTTTTTCACCTTTGTGTCCATAAAGGTGTCAACAGTATGCTGTCCCCTACTGCAAAACGGAAGACCTGCAATTCGGTTCGCTGCGCGTAACTCCGGCATTATCGGGACCTTCCCACGTAGAACCCAGGAAAGGATATATGGCCAAAAAGAAGATCTTCAACGATCCGGTGTACGGTTTTGTCAGTGTGCCTTACGGCATTGTTTTTGACTTAATCGAGCACCCTTATTTCCAGCGCCTGCGGCGGATCAAGCAGGTGAGCATGACGCATTACGTGTATCCCGGTGCCCTGCACACCCGTTTCCACCACGCCCTGGGGGCCCTGCACCTGATGAACCAGGCCCTTTCCGTACTGCGGGAAAAGGGTACCGATATTACCGACGAAGAATTCGAGGCCGCCGTCATTGCCATCCTGCTGCACGATATCGGGCACGGACCATTTTCGCACACCCTGGAAAATACCCTGATCAATGTATCCCACGAACAACTGTCGGAGTTGTTCATGGAGAAGCTGAACGAAGAATTCGACGGAAAACTGGATCTGGCTATTTCCATTTTTCAGGATGACTACCACAAACCCTTCCTTCACCAACTGGTATCCGGTCAACTGGATATGGACCGGATGGATTACCTCAACCGGGATAGTTTCTTTACCGGAGTGTACGAGGGGGTCATCGGGTACGACCGTATCATTAAAATGCTGGCGGTGCGGGACGGGCAGTTAGTAGTAGAAGAGAAAGGGATCTATTCCATTGAAAAGTTCCTGATTGCCCGCCGCCTGATGTACTGGCAGGTCTATCTGCATAAAACGGTCCTGTCGGCCGAGCGGATGCTTATCCAGGCACTCCGCCGGGCCCGGACGCTATCGATGCAGGGACACGACCTGCACTGCCCGCCGAGTTTGGCTTTCTTCCTGCGACATGATGTTGCTACGGAGGATTTCCGCAACGAACGCGACCGCTTACTGCAGCATTTCGCCGCCCTGGATGATTACGACATTATTTCGGCCGTTAAATCCTGGATCCACTACCCCGACCGCCTGCTGGCGTATCTGTGTTCGGGTATTATCAACCGGCGTTTGTTCCGCCTGGAACTGAGCGACGAACCCGCCTCGGACCAACGCATACAGGACCTGCGCAACCGATTACACGATTGGTGGGGGCAACCCGACCTGGACGACTCCTACCTGCTCCTCAGCGGCAGGGAAACTAACCGGACGTATAATGTGCGAAAGGAGGAGATCAACATACTGTACAAATCAGGGGAAGTACGCCCCATGTCCTCCATCTATCACCAACAAATCGATACGTCCGAGACGACCAAGTTCTACCTTTGTTTCCCCAAAGTGCTGCGGCAACATCAGGAA
>JASBTH010000077.1 GCA_030148525.1 Saprospiraceae bacterium
GCGAAGTTCCAGGTCATGAATTCTATGATTGGCCGCAGGCCGTTCATGGCAGCCCCCACACCAATACCGGCGAAGCCAAGCTCCGCAATGGGGGTATCGATAACGCGCTTGGCGCCAAATTCATCTAACATGCCTTTGGTAACTTTGTAGGCACCATTGTATTCAGCAACCTCTTCACCCATGATGAAGACATCTTTATCCCGACGCATTTCTTCCGTCATTGCCTCGTTGAGGGCGTCGCGCAGTGCTAGTTCTCTAGACATAATTCGTGTTTATCGTTTGTAAATGCCACCTTTAGTGTGCGGCAAAAATAGTAAAATTGACGGTATGGGCAATTACACCCAATTGGTAAACCTGCTGCCTTATGGAATGTTTTTACCTGAGATTGATTAACTTTGTATACTGTAATAAAATAGTTCGGCCCTGTGGGGCGTTAGGCTAGCAACCTGAACATTTCATCCAAATCGATCGACATGACACGCAAAAACTGCCGTTCTGCAACTACACTAATCGCTATACTGGGAATGGTTGCCCTTTCTTCCTGTAACCGGGGATACGGCTGCCCAACCAATTTTTCGGTAGAGGATACCCTGAATATCTTACTGCAAACGGCTTCCAATCTGCTTTTTTAAGTACTGACCAAACATCTCACCCCCTCATACCGTCCTACAGTAGGATAAACCTTTTCTACTGGAAGGACCTGTAATACTAAACCCCAATTTGAACGAACAGCGTGATGAGTGAGCTTGAAATATTTGAAACACAGGATGGATCGCATTCCGTCCTCTCCCACCAATTTGGTGTTTCCTACCATTCAAAATACGGTGCCGTGCAGGAAACCCGGCACGTCTTTGTAGAAGCAGGATTGTTTCAGCAGGCGCTGACAAAATCAGATCTGCACATTCTGGATGTAGGCTTCGGCACCGGCCTGAACGCTTACCTAACGCTGCTGGAGGCACAAAAGCGAAATCTGTCCATCCGTTACGATGCGATCGAGAAGTTTCCAATGCCGGAGGAGCAGGTGAAACAGTTGAATTATGCCGACCAGATTCAGGCTTCGGAAAAAGAAAAAAACTGGTTTGAGTCTCTTCACCAAAGCAGTTGGGGGGATTGGTATACGGTAACCCCTGGGTTTGAGTTAAGAAAGCACAAATTGGATATTCAGTCGGTAGATTTTGAGAATCAATTCGATCTGATCTACTACGATGCCTTTGCACCTACTGCCCAGCCTGAATTATGGGAAGAACCCGTGATGGAACGAATGCAGCGGGCATTGGTACCGGGGGGTGTTCTGGTGACCTATTGCGCCAAAGGCGCATTTAAAAGGACCCTGAAGGGTCTGGGCTTTGAGGTGGAAACCTTGCAGGGACCTCCTGGTAAACGGGAGATGACCCGTGCGATTCGGGTTTAGGCTTCCTTCTTACTCGATTCTAGTTGACTACTGTTCTCACTATCTGAGCGCGTTTTGATCACATTGATCTTACCGTCGTCTCCGTAGAGTTTGCGCGACATTTTGTTGTACGCCAGGGCCGCTTCTTCAGCGGTGGGGTACATTCCAATGTGCACCGACTTCCGGTTTACGGAAATCACTGCCCGGTAGCGGTTGTTTTCCTTGTACACGCCGGTGTACCCGACCTTGCTACTCGACTTGCGCTTACGACTGGCGACAGACCGGGAACGATAGACCAGATTCTCCAAGCGGCAATCCAGTTTATTCCCGTTTTTGGCACCAACCAAATTCCGCTTACCCTTCTTACCATCCGATAAAAACTTTTCGGCAATGATTTTGTGTAGGTAAATGGTTTCGGTTTTATAACCGCCATCGGCTTTCTTCCAGGTTTTCTGAAAGACAGCACATCCACTACTGTGTTTGCGCAGGTTATTGATAAAATCAACGCGAACGAGGTAAGGGTCAGATGTGAGGTATTCGTATACTTGATCATCCAGTAAGATTGTATCCTCCGCGTTTTTGAGCTTCACCTTATATAACACGAGACCTATATTTGGTTAACAAAATAGTTACGGTGAGCGTCCATGGGACCAAGTGTATGCTAAGGGATAAGTTGAAGAAAATTTGATGGGATGGGGTTTACTGTATAAATATACAAAAAATTAATCAATAGGCTACTTAGAGAAGTCTTTGTGTGTAATTTCCACATATAGCTATTTTTTAGCTACATATCAGGCTTTCGCCAAAAGGAATAGGAAGTATTATGGGACATGAGCAGTATATGCGTCGTTGTTTCGATCTGGCTCGTTTGGGTGCCGGTCGCGTTTCACCTAACCCAATGGTCGGTGCGGTATTGGTCTGGCAGGACCGGATTATTGGTGAAGGTTATCATCGGGCTTACGGGCAGGCCCATGCCGAAGTGAATGCTTTGCGCAGTGTACCCGAACATTTACGGGCGCACATCCCGGAGGCAACACTATACGTATCCCTCGAGCCTTGTTGTATTTTTGGCCGGACTCCCCCCTGCACCGATCTGATTCAGCGCGAACGCATTCCCCGGGTGGTCATCAGTTGTCGCGACCAAACGGCTGGTGTAAGCGGGCAGGGCGTTGCCATTATGAGGGGGGCAGGCGTCGAGGTCACCGAGGGCGTACTCGAAGAGGAAGGGCTGCGTCTTGCGAGTATGCGGAATACCTTCGTGATGAAAAAAAGACCCTACATCCTTCTCAAATATGCCCGTACCGACCAGGGCTTTTTTGCTGCCTCTGATCGGGGCCAGTTTTTCATCACCGGACCGTTCACTCAGCGCCTGGTTCACCGCTGGCGCACCCACACCGATGCCATTCTGTTGGGTTCCCAAACCGTGCTCAGCGATGATCCTCAATTGACCGACCGCTTTTTTGGCGGCCCCCAACCACTACGGATCGTGGTTGATCGCTCCGCCCGACTTACCAAACAACACCGGCTTTTTCAGGATGGAGGTTCTACCCTGCTGGTGGGCACCCACCCCTCTCCCCCCTTCGAGCTTTCGCCAAAAACGGAATACCTCTTTTTGCCGGAAGGCGAAAACCAATGGACGTTTTTGTTCCGTCAGTTAGCTCAGCGATCCATCAGCCATCTAACGGTAGAAGGCGGTGCCCGAATCCTGAATGATCTCCTGGAACAAGACCTATGGGACGAAGCCCGGATCGGGATAGGCCCTGCATTTTTGCCGGAAGGCGTACTAGCTCCTGCCCCACCGGTCAAACCCGCCGAGGAGTGGCAATTGGGGAGTGACCGGATTCAAGTGTACTACCGGTCCTAAAGCGTTAAACATCCTTTAAAGTCCTTAAGCAAGCACATACGCAGGGGGCAATTTTTGTTACTTAGGCAAAATAAACGCTTGGTGTCTATTCAAACCAGTAAGATGAGAAAACGACCAATACAACTCGTGTTGTTGGCAGCGATCTGCTTTCTTCTGCCCCTGGGCATATCTGCCCAATCAGAAGATCAGATAGAGTGGTTATCGTGGGAGGAGGCTATGGTGAAGATGGAACAAGAACCCCGCAAACTCTTGGTCAATGTATATACCCAATGGTGTAACTGGTGCCGACGCATGGATAAAAAAACGCTGGAGCATCCAGAGATAGCCCGCTACATCAACGCTCACTTCTACGCCGTGAAGTTCGATGCCGAACAAAAGCAGGAACTTACCTATCAGGGACAGGTATATAAATATTCTAAAAGCGGAACGCGTGGCTATCACGAACTTGCTGCCCTACTGCTTCGCGGCCGCCTGAGCTACCCCACCTTCGTATTCCTCGATGAGGAACAGGAAATGATCCAATCCATCGTTGGCTACAAAACGCCCTCTCAGTTCGAAACCATCGCCACCTATTTTGGCGAAGATCAATACATGCACACCCCCTGGTCCTCTTACCAGCGAACTTACCAAGCTTCCGTAGAGGATGATAAAAATTAATGGTTGTCGGTCCTCCTGCGGCCGCAGAAGCCCGTACGGGCGCAGGCGGGGCTGGACCGCGACAACCAATTCCCATCGATCAGAGTCAAAGTCGGTCCAGAGGACCGACCGCCAAAGGAAGTCGATCCTCTGGATCGACCAGGATTATGCCAGACTAACGAATCTTGCCCCGTAGTCCTAAAGAACCGACAATCAATTCCCATCGATCAGAGTCAAGGTCGGTCCGGAGGACCGACATCCATGAAGTATGAATACTTTTTCATATCTTCATACGTGAATCACCCCTACTCTGCCAATTCATACTTACAGCCGATGCTATAGTCCGGAGCCTTTTGTCTTCGCGACTACTCATTGTTCACTTAATACCGACAACGAAGGACACCAGACCACTTCTAGTCGGTATATACTCGCGTAAAAAGGTTGGGCAAAGCCCAAACCTTTTGGAAGCGGTATAAATGCATCGATATGCTGTACACCTTGACCAATCGATGGTGGACCCTTATGTTTTTTGGGACTACCCTGCTCATTACCGGCTGCCAAGCGGAACCTCTGCCTTCCCACCATCCATTATCCGATTACCTGGTGGAACCCGCGGATATAGCGGAGCTCCGGAGCCGGCAAGCCGACTTCCACCTTATCGAGATAAGTAAACCCGAACACTATCACGAGGGACACATACCCGGAGCACAATCCCTTTGGCGTCCCGATTACGAGGGACAAGGCTTTGCCTACGGAGGCATGCGCATGTCGCCCGGGGAGTTAGCCGGGCTGCTTGGTAAGCACGGCATTGCTCCCGGTGATTCGGTCCTGCTATACGACGTAAAGGGGAGTGCAGATGCCCTGCGCCTGTGGTGGATGCTGCGCATGTACGGACACGAACATGTTTACGTATTGAACGGTGGGAAGAAATCATGGGAGATGGATGGGTTTCCGCTCGATACTATCGCACCTCCACTATCCTATCCGGTCACCTACAAGTTTGCCTATCCACCCGACCTGTCGCGTCTCATCGAAAAAGAAGAGTTGACAGGCTTGCTGCAAGACACCAATTACGTGCTTCTGGATACCCGCGAACCAGAAGAATATAAAGGTTTACCCTATATAGACAGTGGCGTATGCTATTCCTTCAAAAAGGGAGCCTTCACGTACGGCCGCATCCCGGGCTCGGTCCACCTGAATTGGTCTGACGCGGTAGACTTACACGGCGACCACCGCTTTAAGTCGATAAAAGATCTCAAGTATAATTTTGAGCGCGCCGGTATAACGCCCGACAAAACCATCATCGCCTATTGCCAAAGCGGCGTACGTTCAGCCCATACGACTTTTGTGCTCACCGAGATACTCGGGTATCCCAATGTGCGTAATTACGATGGCTCCTGGATCGAATGGAGTTATTATGCCACTCTGGATGCATCTTTACCCATTGAACGGGATGTGGATGAGCTCGAGCACCAGCGTTTGTTTGCGAAACTTGAAGAGCACCTTCGGGAATAAAGGAGGATCTACATCCAACTCCCCCTTCTCCCTATCTCCTCTTAGCGCCCAATACCGACAGCAACCCCCGCGTCAACTCCCGGGCGACCGTACGACCGATCTGACGAGTGGTGGTGTTATTCATTATCTGTTCGATCACCGACTCCTCCTTTTTGCGGGAGGTTTTTTTGATCTTCTCTTTTTCCGCTTGTTTACGGGCGATCTCGTCGGCCTCCTTCGCAAAATCGATCTTCTTTTGGAGGATCTCCTCGGCACTTTCCCGGTCGATCTCTTCATTGTAGTGATCGATGATATCCGAACGGTCAATTATGCGATTGATCTCCCGCTGGGTGAGCACGTCCATACGGGATTGGGGTGCCCGCAACATGGTGTGCACCAGCGGCGTGGGTATACCCTTTTCGTTGAGGGCCGTAATCAGGGCCTCTCCAATACCCAATTGGGTCAGCAGTTCGTCCACATCGTAATAGTCTGTTTCGGGGAAGTTCTGGGCGGCCAGGCGGATAGCTTTACGGTCTTTAGCGGTGAACGCCCGCAGGGCATGTTGCAGTTTAAAGCCAAGCTGGCTAAGGACCGATTCGGGAATATCCACTGGATTTTGGGTGACAAAATAGAGGCCTACCCCTTTGGACCGGATCAGCTTTACCATCACCTCCAACTGGTCCAGAAGCGTATCGGAGGCCTCGTCGAAGACCAGGTGGGCTTCGTCGATAAAGATAACCAACTTCGGTTTGTCTGTGTCTCCCTCCTCCGGGAAGGTGCTGTAGATCTCGGCCATCATTTGCAGCATGAAGGTCGAGAATAACATGGGGCGGTCCTGAATATCGGTAAGCCGCACAATGCTTACTACGCCCCGTCCATCTTTATCGGTCCGCAATAGATCCTGTACGTCGAAACTGCGTTCACCAAAAAAGCGATCCGCCCCTTGTTGTTCCAGTTCGATAAGCTTACGCAAAATAGCACTGACTGAATTCGTGCTGAGGCGCCCGTACATTTCTTCGATCTCCTCTTTGCCCTCATCGGTCATGTAATTCAGGGTTTTGCGCAGATCATTCAGGTTGACGAGAGGTATGTCGTTGTCGTCACAGTACTTGAAGACTACGGCCATGATGCCTTTTTGGGCTTCGGACAGGTCGAGCATGCGAGCAAAGAGCACGGGACCGAATTCGGTAAGGGTGGCCCTCAGCCGGACCCCCGGTTCATCAGACAGGGTCAGGAATTCTACCGGACTGTCGCCGGCCTCGAAGGGAAAGCCGATGGCATCGTGTCGCTCATCGATCTTGGGGTGCCCTTCGCTGGGGACGGCGATACCACTGAGGTCACCTTTAACATCCATCAGCAGAGATGGGACACCTTCTTTGGAGAGCTGTTCGGCCAATATTTGCAGACTTTTCGTTTTTCCGGTACCCGTGCTCCCGCTGATCAGGCCGTGGCGGTTGAGTGTTTTCATCGGAACGCGAACGATGGTGCCCGTTTGGGTTTCCCCCCCGAGCATGGCACCCCCCAGGGCGATGGACGGCCCCTTAAAGGTATAACCGGCGTTCATGTCTTCGTTGAAGCGTTTTTCGTCTGCCATAATATCGTGTTTATTGTCTGAGTCGTTGGTTGTGTGCAGCCTTACTGAAGGGCCATAAATCAAGATTGAGGTCACTTTCGATTTCAGTTTCCAGGTCGCGGGGCATTAGGTCCGGAAAGAAATCAAGTCCCGTGCGCTGCTCAACCTCATCGATCGATACGGCAAAGGTATGCAAAGGCTCGTAGGTAATCGTATTGGGCAGTATAAAACCAATACCCTTTAAGCCCGGTTCGGAAAGGTCTAACACAACTTTATAATAATGATTCGGGATGGTAACGGCCTGCTTCCCGATGCTTCCCTTGCCCGGTTCGTTCAGTATCGGTCCGGAAATGACATAGACCTTTTTATGTTGGCGGGCCCAACTTTGTACGTTCGCTTCCAGTTCCCGCCAGATCCCCGTATTGAAATCCCGGGCCATAGGGCTGATATTGCTCAGGTAGAATGTCTCGCTCATGGCTGACGGATTGAAGGCCATATCGTCGGCCGGGACCAGGTGTCCCCGGTCGTAGCCACTACCCCGGTAGTCGGCCAGTGTAGCACTACCGGTGCGGACGAGTGGGTCTTCCCGAAAATCTTCGCTACGGGCGGACTTATCGCTGTTTACCCGGTGGCGGGTCAGCACGTAAGCCACCCATTCGGCCTGTTCGTGTTCCTCATCGTAGGACAAGCTGAAAAAGTCGTGGTGTACCACTTCGCCGTATCCATCGGCCGGCAGGTAATAGGATCGGTCGTCTACGGTGTCGGCCGGCGTAATGCGGTCGTTGCTCCAGCCACCGGTATCGGTCTTACCACCGGTCAGAATGTTGTAGACAAAAAATAGGCCGCTCAATAAGGCGGCAAAGATACCTACCCGAATGATGGTGGAGGATCCTCCTCCTTTTCCCTGGCGGGCGTGGTTCATTCTGAATTTTGCCATAGCGGCCGCTCTTTTTCGTGGTTGCCCGGTAAAAATAGTAAATTGTGCCAACTGTCCCGGCAGGGGGCGGAGTCCTTTTTAACCCAATCAAATCCATGGTACAGGTAGGTATTACCGGAGGTATTGGCAGCGGCAAGACAACCGTTTGTCGCTTATTTGAGGTGCTGGGGGTACCGGTCTATTACGCCGACGACCGGGCCAAAGAGCTCATGGTGACTGATCCGGAGTTGCGTCAGGGTATTTTAGAGCTCCTCGGTGACCAGGCCTACACGGCGGATGGTGCCCTGGACCGGGGCTGGATTGCCGGTCAGGTGTTTGGTGATGAACAAAAGCTAGAGGCCCTGAATGCACTTGTGCACCCGGCCGTATGGCGGGATACTGCCCGCTGGAATAAGCAATACAATGATCGTCCTTACACCTTGCGGGAAGCGGCTCTTTTGTACGAAAGCGGCGGTCATAAGATGGTAGATGTGATGTTGGTGGTCACTGCTCCCAGGGAACTTCGCATCCAGCGCGTGCAGGAGCGGGATGGCCTGAGTAAGGACGACATTCGTGCGCGCATGGATCGCCAGTGGCCCCAGGCTGAAAAAGACAAACGGGCAGACTACCTGATCGTAAATGATGGCCAGCAATCTCTGGTCCGTCAAGTCTGGCATATTCACCACGAACTTTTGGCAAAAGCCACAAAACAAGTATCATGACATTACCGCCCGATATCCGGTTACTCACCGTAACCGACTTACAGGAACAGGGACCAAACCTGCGCCATTGCACCTTGCAGGGACTCGACCTCAGGGCTGTTCAGGGAGACTGGTTTCGAATGACACTCGACCCTACCACTACCCTGCTGGGTTGTACGCTGACCGATGAGCAGGAGCTTTACGCTATTCAGCAAGGTGCACACGTGTTCCGGGAGCCACAAGGACTGCCTTACCGGCCATTTCGTACCGAACTGTATACCTGGCGGGAATTACTGGAAGGGTATAATGATCAGAAAGACCGAAGTCGTGATCTCCTGATCTACGAACACTTTGTGCAAACCCGCTTTAATCCGCCCATAAGCGAGGCCCTCTGGCAGCGGCTGCACGATCACGCCATTGATGATGCCCTGCGGGAACTATTGGATTTTAACGATAATGGAATGACCAACGAGCGCTGTGTCGGGTTTATGGGGGGGCATGGGACCCGCAGGGATGATCCCTTTTTCAGCCTTTCGGCAAAAACAGCTAAGCTTTTGGCGGAAGCTGATTACTTCGTTGTATCAGGCGGAGGGCCCGGCATTATGGAAGCGGCTAATCTTGGGGCCTACATGGCCGGCCAATCCGGGGAAGCACTTGACGAAGCCATTGCCCTTTTGGCGGAAGCCCCACACTACACCAGCCCCGGTTACCACGAAAAAGCCATGATGGTAATTGATCGCTTTCCGGCCGGTGGAGACTCCCTGGCTATCCCTACTTGGTTTTATGGGCATGAGCCCAGCAATTTATTTGCTTCCCATATCGCCAAATATTTCGCCAATAGCCTGCGCGAAGACACGCTGCTGGCCATTAGTCTGTACGGTATTGTGTTTGCACCGGGGAGTGCCGGTACCACCCAGGAGATATTTATGGATGCCGCTCAAAACCACTATGGTACCTTTAATTACTACAGCCCGATGGTCTTTCTCGGAACACACCGCTACCAGATCGACACCCTGATTTACCCCCTGTTGAAACAACTGGCATACGGTCGCACCTATGCGGACCTGTTGCACATAACGGACGAACCCCAGGAGGTCGTATCCTTTTTGCGAAACCACCCGCCCGTTCCGGTCGCTGTTAAAACCACATCCCAATGACAAAACGCCATCTCCTGCCCGGACTTTTTCTCCTGCTGATTTGCTGGCCGGGAGTGCATACTCTGTCGGCTGAGATCCTGTACCGGAATCCAACGGCTTATTTTAAGGGGCGCATTGGTTTGGTTCGGGTGGAGGTACTGTTGGAACAGCCGGGGCGGGAGGCGCACGGTCTGCTTCACTACCCCGGCAAAGATGAAACTTTTCGCCTGGTACCCTCCCCGGATGGACGCACCCTGGAAGAGCGGACCCTCTTTGAAAACCAACCCACAGGACAGGTTTGGCGACTGGATCAGAGCAGAGCTGACCGACTGCGTGGCTTTCGCCAAAATGGAGACCGGCTTGTGCGGTTTTCCATCAAACGAAGGGGCATCGAAGCTGATCCCACGACTTGGGAAGCCGCATGGCGTGAGGTAGATATGGTCGAAAGTCTCTTTTTTGAGCTCTGTTTGCAAGTGACCGGGATTCGCTATGACCTTCTTTACTTTGGAGGAACCATGGAGCGTCCTCCTCACCGCCTTTCGGCAAAAGATATTCATGTGAAGACTCTGCAAGTCAACTTATTCGGTGATATCGATCGCGAATTACTAATTGAAGTACGGATAAATACCTACATACACGTAGTGCGATTTTGGGATCCACAGCAGGGGTGGGTTCCCAATATGCTTTGGTTTAAGCGAAAGAATCGCGATGCCGTTCCCTGCCTTACCGAACCGCCCGGCCCGGCTTTCTTTTATTTTCGTACCGAAGAGGTTGTCAGGCCGGGGGAATACGTACTTACCGGCTACACCTACGACGGGAATTGTACCTTTATCACTCGAGGAGACCAGATCGAATACTACATATGGCGCATTGGGCCGAAGGGCGTACAGGAGCTGTTTCAGGCACCTGCCCGCAGTTATTGGTACGACTCTCCGAATCCCGCCCCCATAAAACGCCCGGTTTACCAAGAGTTTCAATTTGTTTCCCAACAACCCGTTGCCTTTCCCCGTTTGCTAATGAAAAAGCGGGCGGTTTTTCCCTACCCCAATGGTGTCGAGGAAGGTGTTACCCTGCGTCCGATTGACTTTCGGATTCGCTATATTGATCTCTTCAGCGGAGGTTAGGTATTTTCAACAGTGGCAAGTCTTTCGGTAAGGCATTACGTTTTTCAGGCGCAAAACACCGCGCCTAGGTTGCAACCCTCAAATCTGATAAAATGCAAGACATACAAACGGTCGAAATTCGCCAATTGGAGTTATCGGATTACGATGAACTCCAAAAGTCCATGAAATCAGCTTATGACTGGACCCCGGCCTGGTCCAGGGACGAAATTAACCGATTGATCACCAAATTTCCCGAGGGGCAGTTCGTGTCTGTGGCTGACGGGAAGGTTGTAGGTAGTGCCCTGTCCATCATTGTGGACTACTCCAAATTCGGGGACGAACATACCTACCTGCAGATTACCGGCAACTATCAGTTCGACACCCACGATCCGGACGGAAATGTTCTGTACGGTATCGATGTGTTTATTCACCCCGATTATCGGGGATTGCGGTTGGGGCGGCGCCTTTACGATTCCCGCAAGGAATTGTGCGAACACCTGAATCTGGAGAGTATTATGTTCGGGGGCCGGCTTCCCAACTACCACGAACACGCCGATGAGCTAACACCACGTCAGTACATTGATCAGGTTCGGCACAAGGCCTTTTTCGATCCCGTGCTCACCTTTCAGCTTTCGAATGACTTTCACGTCAAAAAAGTATTGCGCGGATACATGCCGGACGACCACGAGTCGCAGGAGTTTGCGGCGCTGTTACAGTGGAACAACATCTACTACACCAAACCCTCAAATGACCCGGACCACCACAAGAGCATTGTGCGACTGGGGTTGGTTCAGTGGCAAATGCGAAACTATCGGTCCCTGGAAGGACTGTATGAGCAGTTCGACTTTTTCGTCGACGCCGTATCAGCTTATAATGCAGATTTCGCACTTTTTCCGGAATTCTTCAGTGCCCCGTTAATGGCTGAATTTAATGAGCTGAAGGAAGCGGAAGCCATTCGAAAGCTGGCGGGATTTACAGAGGAGATCCGGGACCAATTTGCGAGCCTGGCCATTTCCTATAATGTGAATATCATTACGGGTAGTATGCCGTATTTGGACGATACCGGCCTTTATAATGTGGGCTATTTCTGCGGGCGGGATGGACGTATTGAGATGTACGAAAAGATTCATTGTACTCCCGATGAAGTTCAGTCCTGGGGACTACAGGGCGGTAATAAGATCAAGGTGATCGACACTGACTGCGGAAAGATCGGCATTCTGATTTGTTACGATGTGGAGTTTCCGGAGTTACCCCGTATCCTGGCAGAACAAGGAATGCAAATCCTGTTTGTTCCCTTCCTTACGGATACGCAGAATGGCTACGCCCGGGTGCGCAACTGTGCCCGCAGCCGTGCCATCGAGAACGAATGCTACGTGGCCATTGCCGGCAGTGTGGGAAACCTGCCCAAAGTTCACAATATGGATATTCAGTTTGCGCAGTCAGGAGTCTTTACACCCTGTGATTTCAGTTTCCCGCTCGACGGCATTAAGGCGGAGGCCACACCAAATACCGAAATGATCCTCATTGCCGATGTCGACCTGGATCTGCTGGCCCAGCTGCATACCTACGGCGCCGTGCGGAATATGAAAGACCGACGCAAGGACCTGTACCAATTAACCCTCCAGGACAAGCGAGGCACTCCGGCCACGAAATATCCTGAGGTCAAAGTGGTGATCGATTAACTAATCAACTGCAAACCAAAACTATTGACTTTACCTACGTACCTCGAGCAACTCCAAAAGTTAGGCCCCGGAAACATTGCCATTGGCGGAGTACCCTTCGATGCCTATAGTTCCTTTATGCGAGGCCCCGCCCTCGCGCCGCCTTTAATTGTGGATGCCTATCATTCTGATTCGGCTAACTACTATACGGAAAGCCTGCAGCTGCTGGATGCACATCCCGATTTGGTCTGGCTGGGTGATTTACCGATTGGTGCCTACGAAGATATAGACGAGCAGGTTGAACGCATTCTGCACAGAGGCCCCAGGCTATTAGCCCTCGGAGGAGATCATTCAATTACCTATCCGCTCATTAAAGCAACAGCCAAACGCCATTCGGGCTTAACTATCCTGCACCTGGATGCCCATACTGATATGTACGACTCCTTCGAGGGCAATCGCTATTCCCACGCCTGCCCCTTTGCCCGCATCCTGGAAAGTGGCCTGGTCAAGCGACTGGTACAGGTGGGTGTTCGCACTATGATACCCGAACACCGGGATATGGCAGATAAATATGGTGTGGAGATTATTGAAATGAAAGATTGGCGGGGGCAAACGGACTTTTCACTGGAGGAGCCCCTGTATGTGTCCCTCGACATGGATGTGTTAGAACCAGGCCTGGCACCTGGATTATCGCATTACGAACCGGGTGGGATGACGGTGCGCGAATTGCTCTCCATTATTCAGGCAATCGATGTACCCATCGTGGGAGCCGATATTGTGGAATACAATCCCTTGCGTGATCGCGAAGGCCTGACGGCTATGATTGCTGCTAAGTGTATGAAAGAGTTGCTGGATAAAATGCTGTAGAACAGAACAATTAGTGCTTTTTCCTCTTTAATGGAGGTACAAAAAAACGTGCTATTGGCTACCCTCTTACTTCGTTTACATAAAAAACTGTTTGGAGAGACTTTCAAACGGTGGTTTGAAGTAGCAATTATTTACCTGGCAATCGCAGGCTTTCTTGCCCATTTATGCCTGATTTTCCTGCATAATGCAGATGTCCTGTTTCCGAACACCCCAACGGGCAGGTTATTAGAAGATCCTATTTCGGCCATATATACCCCCTTTTCCTTCATTCTGGTTTTTGAGGTGTACCAGCTCATTTACCACCTTCCACGTTCATTTACCACCTCCATCGCCACTCAATACGAGATAATTTCGCTGATTGTGATCCGGCGGATCTTCAAGGACATTTCCAATCTTGAATTACAGGACTTTTGGTCGCACAAATACGACCGGCTCTTTGTAGGTGATATGGTAGGCTTTGTATTACTGTTCTTTTTGATCTATTCTTTTCACCGTTTGCGCTCAAAGAAACCCAAGTATCCCGATCCTCCGGGTCTGGAACGTTTTATCCGGTTTAAAAAAGGTGTAAGTGTGCTATTACTCCCCTTGTTGGTCAGTTTGGCGATGTATAGTTTAGGTGACTGGATATTGGAACTACGGCAATTTACGGCTGGGGACATCAAAGAACTGACGGATATTAATAAGATCTTTTACGATGAGTTTTTTACTGCGCTCATCCTCATTGATGTACTGATTTTGCTGGTTTCCCTCCTGTATACCGAGCATTACAGTCAATTGATCCGCAATGCGGGATTCATTATTTCCACCGTGATGATTCGATTGTCATTTTCAGCCGAAGGACTGATCAATATCGCACTGATTGTTGGTGGCGTGTTGTTTGGCGTACTGATCCATTGGATTTATAACCGGATCGGATACCTGAATCAGGACGGCGCTATTACCGAAGAATAAATAACGCCAGGTTTTGACAATCGGCCATTTATCGACCAGCTTATCCCCTGCCAAACGCAAAGTTCCCTTTATTTAGTGAGAAAAAATACATGATTAAATTATCATGTATTCATATAAAAGTTGTAGTATTGGGGTAACACCCAAATTCGTCTATTCACACGTATCTTAATCAGCAACCGCCCGCTTGGCGCAAGCGTATGATTATGCACACCTTTGTGTGATAAAATAGGCAATTATGCAGCAAGACCACTCAGATAAACCTAAGCGAGTAGGCATTCATGCTCTATACGAGAAAGACCCTGTTCGGGCCGACCGTCTGCTTTGGGGAAGGACCACAGCGGAAACCAGCCGTCGTGGGTTCCTTAAAAAAAGTGTGTTGGCCGCTATGGGCGCAGCACTGGGGGCACCGATGGTATTTGGGCGACATTTTCCGGCGGGTATGATCCCGGCAGGGCTAGCCCAGACGGATGTTCCCTTTCAGATACCTGGTAAACATCCCGGGCTGGTTGTACTGAATGACCGACCGGTGAATGCAGAGACGCCTCCGCACTTGCTCGACGACCGATTGACACCCAACGATATGTTCTTTGTTCGCAATAACGGCTTACCACCTCGTGAGTCGACCATTGATGTGTCGACCTGGAAGCTGACTATTGAAGGGGAATCGGTACGCCAGTCCATATCTTTTACAATCGATGAGTTAAAGCAGCGCTTTACCGCCCATACGTATCAGCTCACGCTGGAATGCGGCGGTAATGGTCGCAGCGAATTCAATCCACCGGCTAAAGGTAACCAATGGTCAACCGGAGCCGTGGGTTGTGCCGAATGGACGGGTGTTCGACTTAAAGATGTACTGAATGAGGCAGGCATAAAGCCGGATGCTGTATACGTTGGCTATTACGGCCGCGATACCCATATATCAGGTGACGCAAATAAGGTAGTGATCTCACGCGGTGTTCCACTGGCAAAAGCAATGGAAGATGAGACCCTTATTGCCTGGGCGATGAATGGGAAAGATCTGCCATATTACAATGGCTATCCTTTGCGATTGGTTGTTGGCGGATGGCCCGCCAGTTGCTCTGGAAAATGGCTATCCAAATTAGTGGTTCGTAATAAGGTACACGACGGACCAAAGATGACCGGGCAATCGTACCGTATACCCTGTAAGCCGGTGCCGCCGGGAACAAAGGTGCCCGACGACGAAATGTGCATTATCGAATCCATGCCCGTCAAATCCCTGATCACATACCCGAAAACCGGTGCCAGCCTTAAACTGGCACAGGCCCTTCCGATCAGAGGCCATGCCTGGGCCGGTGATCGCCGGGTTGAGAAGATGGAATACTCGATCGACTTTGGTCAGACCTGGCGGACTTGTCAGCTTGAACCACCGGCAAACCGTTTGGCCTGGCAGCACTTTTCGGCTACTATTCGCTTTCCCCAAACGGGCTATTACGAAGTTTGGGCCCGGGCAACAGACGACAATGGTAGTGCCCAACCGATGGTGTTGCCCGGATGGAACCCGCGTGGTTATCTGAATAATGCGTGTCACCGAATCGCCATCAAAGTGGTATAATCCACGTACTGGGTAGTAGGTATAGTGTATAGGGACCTTTTTTGCCTGTCCTGCTAACCTATGCCTTATACCAAATACAACCTTAGGTTGCTAACATTGAACTAATCAGATTCCTATGTTTTTTCCACTACCTGACGACAGCAACCATACGGAGCGTACCCGAGACCGGTTCAACGAGTCCTGGCACCGCATGTTCATGGCCGTAATTAACGCCGTAAAGCTAGTGTTGGGAGCAGCCACCATATTGTTGATGTATCTCTGGTTCGGACCAGCTATGGAAGATTGGTTCCGGGGGCCCGATCCCCTGACGCCTCAGCAAGAAAAGGCCATGCTTAGTGCCCGCTCCGAGCGGGCTGCAAAGGCCGAACAGGATAAGATCGAAAATGGTATACATATGGCCACCGGATTAAAAGTGGCCGAAGGCTGGGAGTTGGTTCGTACCACCTGTACTGCCTGCCACTCTGCCGCTTTAGTGACCCAGAACCGGGCTACTTACGAAGGTTGGGAGGACATGATCCGCTGGATGCAAGCTACCCAGGGGCTATGGGACCTGGGCGATACTGAACCCAAAATCCTGGAATACCTGGCCAATAACTACGCTCCGGATGAAAGTGGGCGGCGGGCCAACCTGGATGTCGATGAAATTGAATGGTATATTCTGGAACTGTAAGTTATAACTTATGAAATATTGGAATATTTTCGTGGATGCGTATCAAAACTACGCCAACTACCTCTGGTCAGAGATTACTAATCCGGGGTGGCACAATTATTTTTACTGGCTCATCATTGTTTCGGTCTTCTTCTTCCTGGTCGAAATACTGTCGCCCTGGCGCAAGAATCAACCTAAGTTCCGCAAGGACTTTTGGTTGGATTTCTTCTATATGTTCTTCAACTTTTTCCTGTTCTCACTTATCATTTACAATGCGGCTTCCGACGTGGTGGTCAATCTGTTTAATGACGGGATACGCAACCTGACCGGGTTCAACCTGCAGGCCAATAATCCACTCAACGGCGCTCCTCTCTGGGCTATTCTGCTGGTTGGCTTTCTGGTGCGCGATTTCGTGCAGTGGTGGGTACACCGTTTACTGCATCGCTCCGATCGGTTGTGGGAGTTTCACAAGGTTCACCACAGCGTAGAACAAATGGGATTTGCCGCCCACCTGCGGTACCACTGGATGGAAAACGTTGTTTACCGCACCCTGGAATACATCCCACTGGCACTGCTGGGGATTGGCCTTTACGACTTCTTTATTATCCACATTTTCACTCTGGCAGTAGGGCATTATAATCACTCCAATATTACCGTCCCCGGATACGTAACCGGAGGAGTCCTCGGAACACTAATCGGTTTGATCATAGCTACCTCTGGTTTTGATGTACAGCTGTTACAAGACCCCGGTTTGGGAACTCAAGTTGCAGTAGTCGCCATGGGAGCGGTCCTGGGAGCCGTTGTGCTGGGCCCCGTAATGAAATACGTATTCAACTCTCCGGAAATGCACATCTGGCACCATAGTTATAACCTGCCGGAGGAGCATCGCTATGGGGTAAACTTTGGACTGACGCTGGCCATTTGGGACTACGTATTCCGTACGGCTTATATCCCCTATAACGGACGGGATATTCGCCTTGGATTTCCCGGAGTGGAGAACTTTCCGAAGGGATTCCTCGAACAGAACACCCACGGTTTCAGGCACAATCGGAGGAACGATCAGGCGCCAAATACTCTCCAGGTTAACCCCATAGATAAAGAAAGGGATCCGGTAGCCTGAGGGCTCTGGATCCTGGTTGTAAGTTAGAATTGGTATTTTCCGGACCGCCCGTACGGGCGGTCTTTTTTAGGTGAAATCGGGGCTAGCCAGTTTTCTAAATAACGTGTGGTTTGGGCCCTGAATATCATCACTTTACGTAAAAGTGTGTTTCCAACCTCACGGATTTTTAACTACTCAACAGCTGGCAGATGGCATCGGGCACTTCGATAATTCCCAGATCCAAATGGATCATGCCATTATTATTGGTCAGCAATATCGATTGACCGTTCCGTTTATACACTGCTTCGCTGGTAGAAAGCTGAATATCCGAAAAGGCATTAGTCGATTGGCCCAGCGGAAGCAGGAAGTCATAGGATTTTCCCTGTTCCAGGGGCACGGCTCCCTCAAAGTTTCCATCGATCAGGCGGCCCAGATAGCGGTATGGAGTAGGAGCGTCGCCACAGTGTTCCCGAAACAGAATGGGCATAGTTGGGCGAATCACTACCTTACTATTGTTCAGGTTATTGCAAGCAGTTTCGGCCCTTACGGAAAAAGACAGGGGCTGCTTAGGAATAGGCGGGCTAATATCAAAACTAAATCCCTCGGCCAGCTCGCACAGACTGGTTTCGGTGCCGTCTTGCAGCCGGTAGCAGTTTTCCAGAAAGGTAAAGGTGAAGCGGGCCTCTTCACCGTCTAACAGAAACAGATCATCCGGGAAGGGTAATACCAGCTCATTTTTTCCCTTCTCCAGTTGGATGTATTCCTGCCCTTCGATATTGCCGTAGGTATAATTAAGAAATCCATCGGCCATAGCATCGCTGTTAATGGTGAGATCAAAGTAGCGTTGCTCAGCAGTAGCCGATTGGTTCATGCATACCGAGGGACGAAATATAGGGTACAGTCCCTTTTCGGTGCGAAAGGTTACTCCTTTAAAGGCCGAACTGTCCTGCCGGCGGAAATAATCAACGATATCTTTTTTGGCCTTTCGGATGAGTCCATCCAGGCCCTGGGCATTTCCAGTGGCACAATTCGGGAACATAGCCGCGAAGGAAAGGCGTGGTTTTTCTTCGTATTCGAAAAAGACTTCCTCTTTGATCCGGATTATAGTATCCTGTCCGGTTGCCGTCTGAATAGTATCCAGATAATCTCGGCGGTACACACCATTGTAGGGCTCTGAGACCTCCGCTTCCACGTCCAGCAAGAGGATGCATTCGGTATCGATATCAGCTTCCTGGAAACTCCCCCACCCTATGGCCAGTGGTTGTAATTTTCGGATCCAGGTGCTGGCCACCAGGCCCTCGTCGCCACGTTCTATACGTGCAAGCCCCGTACTTCCCCAGCAGGTATGACTGTGATCGTATCCATATACCGGAACCAGGTCACCAGCCTTTAGGGGCTCGCCCGTAAATCGATTGTTAGACCCGGACCTGACGGGAACCTGAACCCGTATAGGGTATAAAAGGTCCGTGGCAGCATTGCGCTCAAGAGTCAGGGTGATTAGAGCGATTGGCTCGATTGACATAGTGGTCAATTGCCCATCCTGCAGTCGGAACGACTGGTGCGTTAGTTGCTTTCGCAAAAAGGAGCGGTTGGCACGGCTATTAGCGTACAGGTTGGCCCGAATGATGTCACTTCCCGTTACTATTTCCTCACGGGCATTCAGAAAGCGCACCTGTTTGGGAATACGCAGCTCGATCAGTCCACTATTCGAGACGAGGTCTCTACCGACCGGATGGGACATAGCCAATTCGGTACGTAACTCATCGACATCGGGCCCCGGATCTGTGCCTTCCTGCAAGGGTACCTGAACGACCCGTGGTTCCTGGGATTCCACCATAAAGACTTGGTCACGGGTTACGTAACCGGGCGCCTCATAACGGATGAGGATACGTCGGGGGGCACTGATTCCCCTGAGTTCGTCCTTCAGGACACCCAGCGGCAGAATACCATTAGTTGCTTCCAGGGATCGACGACCATCGAGGGTATAGACACCCGAAAAGTCAGATTCCAGGAGAGTAACCAACAAATCATCGGGAACCTCCCCGGTCCGGGGATCAGTAAATTGTAAAATTAGTGGATTGGCCAGCAGGTCAGTGCTGATCTCAAAGGTGACACCTTCAGTGATTCGTTCACCGAACTGGTCAAAATCCTGACAGGAAAAGGCTATTCCATAGAGGAGGAATAGTAGTGCAGCGTGGGCCTTACGCATGTTTGTACTAGTTTTGGGATTACGGGATACATGTCAAAAAGCATCCGTTTATGATGCCAAGGAGGCTAGATCGCTTAATGAGAGGCCGAATTATGGAACGCTGCGAATCGCCGGAAAGCGAATCGTCCAAGGTGTGTTTGTGTACATGTACATCGGTTTTTGGTCTGGAATACATCGTGTGCTGTCCCCTTCTGTTAAAGAGGCAGCAATAAAAAGCAATACGGGTAATTAGGAAGAAGGGCTAGATGCGCCAGAACAAGGTTTGAACGCTACAACGAAAATATACAAAAAATGTAGAAATATGAAATATTTTGATATAGCGATAATAAATATAATCCTCTTTTGCAGTCCTGCGATTTTCCATTGCTCGGGTGCCAGTGTCTCGCTCGTGGTGGACTGCTTGTAATTACTGGCACACTGTTTTTTGTAGTGCTTGCTGGTGGAATGGCAAGACTTTCGTTCTTAGGCCACTTCGCACCAGTGATTCCAAGCGGAGTGCGAGGTGTGAAGTTGAAGTTTGATCGAGCGCAAAGTTAAAAGGGATCAAAGCAAGTGGGTTTACAATTACTGGCTATCAGTCTTTTAGAAGAAAAGTTTGTGTTACTACTACCACCCTACTTAAGAATACCGAATGCCAGTAATTGTAAACAGCGTAACCAAGCGCAGAAACCCCGAGCAGCAAGTCATCAGACACAGCTACCCGGCTCGCGCCTACCCACTTTAGCGGGCAGAGAAAGACGGAGCAACCACCGACTCTTTACTACCAGCCGTGTATTGGTAAAACCCTTCGCCTGATTTCACCCCTAATCGTCCGGCGGTGACCATATTAACCAGTATTGGACATGGCGCATATTTGGGGTTTCCGAAGCCCTCGTGGAGTACATGCATAATCGACAGGCATACATCGAGCCCAATGAAATCAGCCAATTGCAGGGGCCCCATGGGGTGTGCCATGCCGAGTTTCATGACCGTATCGATCTCTTCCACCCCGGCAACACCTTCGTGGAGGGATATGATGGCCTCGTTGATCATGGGCATCAGGATTCGGTTACTGATAAAGCCCGGATAGTCATTGACTTCCACCGGGACTTTGCCCAGTGCTTTGGATTTTTCCATGATTTGCCTGGTCACGGCATCGGAGGTCGCATACCCACGAATTACCTCGACCAGTTTCATGACGGGCACCGGATTCATGAAGTGCATGCCGATAACCTGCTCGGGGCGATTGGTTACCGCAGCAATTTGGGTGATGGATATAGAGGAAGTATTTGTTGCCAGGATAGCGGTGTCCGGCGCGTATTTATCCAGGTCAGTAAAGATCTTTTTCTTCAGATCAATGCGTTCGGTAGCTGCTTCTACTACGAGTTCTGCCTTACGCACTCCATCAGCCAGGTCGGTAGTATGAGTGAGTCGCTCCAGCGTGCTGGCTTTGTCCTGTTCGGAAATCTTTTCCTTGCGGACCATTCGGTCCAGGTTTTTAGTGATAGTGGCCATGCCCCGGCCAAGAGCCCCTTCGTTCACGTCGACGAGGACTACCTGGTGCCCGTGCATAGCAAAAACGTGGGCGATCCCGTTGCCCATGGTGCCGGCGCCGATTACGGTTACATGTGTCATATTTGGTGTTTATTTGGTGTGGATCGAAAATACGGTTTCTATAGCTTACGCAAAAAAACAAAGGCTGCCTCCGAGATGGAAACAGCCTTTATTGCTGGTCAATGACCAAGAGCCCAATTAGTTATTTTTGAAATAACTTTCTACTTCCTCGCCAGCCTGTACCTTTTCCAGGCGATCTTTGAAGACGTTTGACATTTCAATATCATCCTTCTTCGCATAGATCTCTTTTAGGGCGATCAGAGTATTGACATCATCAGGGGCGATTTGCTCAGCCTGCTTAAAGTAAGGCAATGCCTTATCGAACTCGGCAATAACCTGGTCGCGCATTTTATTGTATTTTTCGATACCCTCTTTCGAGTAATCGTCCTGCAGTTCAAGCATTTTTTGCGTAAGCTGAGCTGCGCGGTTATAGTACAATGCTCCGGCAGAATAGATGGCCGTGATGTTCGTTTCATCCAATTCGCGGGCCTGATCGTAATAGTTCAGCGCCTGATTGAACGCTTCTTGTGCTTCTTCCTCATTCCCTTCCTGGGCGCGTTTTTGATAGATCGTTTCGTACGCATTACCCATCACGGAGTACAAGGAAGGGTTTTCAGGTTCGGCCTCAATAGCGCGTTCCAATTTATCAATTAGTTTTTCCGATTGGCCCAGCTTGAGGTAGTGGTTGATTTCTGCGAACAGCAGGGAAACATCTTCCGGATAGCGCTCCTTACCTTTTTCAAGAATAGAGTATGCATCTTGGGGAGAGGTTTTCTCTGACTTGATGGTATACAGGGCCTCGTAAATGGCGGGCTCGTCGTATTCCATATCGTAAAGTTTCTGGAACAACATTTCGGCCTTATCCATCTTTTCGGCATTCAGGGCTGCCAATCCGGTAATGTAGATCTGGCGGTTGTAGTCTTCTTCTTTAAGACCACTTTCTTCGCCCCTATCCTGCAACATCTTATGCGACATCAACAGAGCATCGAAGTTTTCGTAAGCAATAGTATATTCCTGGTCTTCGTAGTGGAAGATACCTTTATTCGAGAGGGTGCCCTGTAGCGCTTGTAATCCGCTTACACCATTTTTAATGTCCCGTTTTTTCTCGGCCAACTCAAGTGCTTTAGCATAGGCCTGAAAGGCAGTTACGGCAGGTTTTTCTACTTCCGGTAATCCTTCGGAAAGTCCCATACCTAATTGCCGGTCGGTGACAATTTGCGTAGCAATTGCGGAGTAAATCTCACCGCGTGTCAGCCACGCATCCACGTAATTGGGATCCGCTTCGACCGCCTTATCAATTGCTTCGACTGCTATTGCGAGTTGATCTTTAGCTCCTGATTGGTCTAGATTAAACTTACCCAGGGCACGGTTGGCATCTTTTTCCAAGCCTTTGGCATCCTGAGCATTTATGCTACCAGCTACCAGCAGCAACGACAACATACCCAAAATCAGTTTTTTCATAAGTGACATTGTTTTTTGTTTTCCCTATTTAGACGTAAGAAAGTAGGATTGAGTATTAACAGAAACCTAAATGCGGTTCCTATTACCTTAAAATTCTGTTAAATCTTTGATCTTTAACCACCTAACGCCTGGGGACGCCTGGTGTTTATTCCTCCTCATCCAATAATTCCGCTTCTTCTTCGGAGTACCGGACAACAGCCAGATCAGCGATTTCATCACTACCATCCAGGCGTACCATGCGTACACCCTGGGTAGCTCGTCCCAATTGACTGATGTCTTTGGCCGAAATTCGGATGGTTATACCGCCACGAGTAGTGATCATGACGTCGTCCTCCTCATAGACGTATTTCAAACCTACCAGATTCCCCGTTTTTTCGGTGATCTGCATGGTTTTCACGCCTTTTCCGCCGCGGTTGGTGATTCGGTATTCGTCGACCAGGGTTCGCTTGCCATTGCCTTTTTCGGAGATTACGAGAATGCTTCCGAAATCGATACTGGTATCAATGCAGACCATGCCGATCACGGCGTCATCGGGTCCGTTCAGGCTCATTCCGCGAACTCCGGCGGCCGTGCGCCCCATAGCACGTACCCGGTCTTCCTCGAACCGGATAGCGTATCCACTTCGATTGGCCAGCAGGATCTGAGAATCACCAGTGGTTAGTTTGGCTTCCAGCAGCATGTCGCCTTCCTTGATATTAATGGCAATGATACCATTGGAACGAGGCCGTGAGAAAGCCTCCACGGAGGTCTTCTTGATCATGCCTTTTGCGGTGGCAAATACAATATAGTTGGAGTTTAAAAACGCTTCGTCGGTAAGGTCCTTTATTTTAATGTAGGCCTTGATGTTGTCCTCCTTCGGAATGGCCAGGATGTTCTGAATAACCCGTCCGCTGGACGTTTTGCCCGCTTCGGGAATCTCGTATACACGCAACCAGTGGCATTGCCCTGATTCCGTAAACAGCAGCAGGTAGTTATGAGTACTGGCCACAAACATGTGCTCTATAAAATCACTATCCCGGGTTTTAGAACCTCTGGATCCCCTGCCACCGCGTCCTTGTGTTCGGTATTCGGATACTGGTGTTCGCTTGATGTACCCCAGCTGAGAAATGGTAATGACAACATCTTCTTCTTTGATCAGATCTTCGATACTGATCTCTCCGTCGGCAGCTACGATATCCGTTCGGCGTTCATCACCGAATTTCTCCACGATATCGTCGAGTTCACCCTTGATAATGCTCCGTTGACGAGTCTCGTTAGCCAGGATGTCCTTCAGATCATCGATCAATGCCATCAGTTCCTGGTACTCCTGTTGGATTTTTTCGCGCTCCAGACCGGTCAGCTTCTGCAGGCGCATATCGAGGATTGCCTTGGATTGTATCTCTGAAAGCTCGAAGCGTTCCATCAAACCGGTGCGAGCTTCGTCGACTGTCTGTGAGGCGCGGATCAGGGCTATTACCTCATCCAGGTTATCCAGGGCGATAAGCAATCCTTCCAGAATGTGCGCCCTTTCCTCTGCTTTGCGCAATTCGAAGCGAGTACGGCGTTGAATTACTTCCAGCCGGAATTCGACAAACTCCTCGATCAAATCTTTCAGGTTCAGGGTCATCGGGCGTCCCTTAACCAGAGCCACGTTATTCACTCCGTAGGAGGTTTGCAGGTCACTGTGCTTGAACAGCATATTCAGGACCACACTCGCCATGGCATCTTTCTTAATATCGATCACGATCCGCAGTCCGTCCCGGTCGGATTCATCGCGGATATCACTGATGCCCTGCACCCGTTCGGTGTTGACTAGTTCGGCGATCTTGGCAACCAGCCTGGCTTTGTTGACCTGATAGGGGATTTCGGTTACGATGATCCGCTCTCGGTTGGAGGCCGTGGCTTCGATTTCCGTGCGTGCACGGAGTACAATACGTCCTCGTCCGGTGTGGAAAGCTTCGCGCACCCCGGTAGTTCCGTAGATGATACCACCAGTCGGAAAGTCGGGTGCCTTAATGAAGGTCATCAGCTCATCGATGGTAATATCCGGATTGTCCACAGTGGCGGCGACGCCTTTACACACCTCGGTCAGGTTGTGAGGCATCATATTGGTTGCCATACCTACAGCAATAC
>JASBTH010000079.1 GCA_030148525.1 Saprospiraceae bacterium
AGCTGCCTTTCTAGTTCTTCTTGTCCTTGGCATGAGGCATAATGGCTGTAACTAAGGAAAAGCACGAACGCAAAAGCTAAAACCAGTGTCGGAAAAATACGTTTGATCATAAAATAGTTTTAGATTAATTAATTACCTGAAAAGTAAATCATTCCATCGCCAAAAACTGGCAATCCCACATTAAAATTTACCCCCCCCCAATAATCAGGAATTCCTCGCCATCAATCCAGACTTTGACGGTGACCTGCAGGGCGAAGTCATTTATATAGTAATAGGACGGGCGTTCGCTGTCGTATCCAATCTCTGCCCCGAGGTAGCGCAGTTGATCGAGCATTCGGTATACTGATCGTTCGGAAGTATCCAGTTTTCGGGCCAGGGCTGTCCGGTCACCGGTGGCTTTGCGGTGAATCAGAGTGTGCAGGCGTTCCAGAGTTTGCATTCGTTCGAGATACATAGGGGGTTAGGTTTAGGTTGAGAAATAGGTTGAGGTTGAGGTTTAGAAATTAGATTTCATTTTTAGGATTTCAATGTTTAAGCTTATTTAATACCATCAGTCGCTATCGCTCGTGTCAAACTTTCTGTTTGGCAAAAGGGGCACCACTAAAGTGGTTATACGGATTGGTTGGTGCCGCATTAAACCCACCACTAAAGTGGGGGCTGATATTGCTGTTCTTTGGCGAAAGCCAAAATGGAGAGCCTTAATTGAGCACCGAGCACTGAGCACTGAGCATTAGCATTTGGCGAAAGCCTTAATTCATCATTCATCATTTTTGTTTTGCAAAAAGCTGAAACAACAACGGTATCAAATACACACTCGCTACCGTTCCGGCGCTCAGGCCGCCGATGATGGCCCAGGCCAGGGGGCGTTGGAGCTCGGCGCCCAGGCCGTCCGAAAAGAGGATGGGGAGCACGGCCAGGATCGTGGTGAAGGTGGTCATCAGAATGGGGCGGAGCCTGCGGATGCCGGCGCGGTGAGCCGCCTCGACCAGCGGCAGGTCGCGGGCGAACCGGCGCATCATATCGACCTTCAGGATGGCGTCGTTCACGACGATGCCGCCCATTACGATCATGCCGACCATGGATACCAGGTTGAGTGACTGACCGCCCAGATGCAGGGCCGCCACGGAACCGGCCAGACCCACCGGGACGGTCAGGATCACTACCAGGGGCAGACGCAGGCTCTCGAATTGGGCAGCCAGGATCAGGTACAGCAATCCGATCGAGATCAGGAGGATGAACAACAGTTCACCCTGTAGTTCCCGGTTGGCGTAGTACTGACCGGTAAAGTGGGGGGTCAGACCGGGAATGGGCGCCAGCAGACTGCGCATGCCCTCCAGGTACTCGGGTCGGTAGGCGGGCAGGTCGAGGGCGATGTGTTCCCCCCGGCGATCGGCCGTGATGCTGCGCCAGGAGGTACCCTTGCGCAGTTCCACGAAGGTGGGCAGCGGGTATTCCCGGCCTTCCTCATTGCGCAGACGGGCTTGCTGGAGCAAGGCCCGCAGGTTGGCGGGTTCCTCCCCGAAGAGGATGGGGACAAAGCGGTCGGAGCGCCGCAGCACGTCGATCTCGGCCCGGTTGAAGAGCGCCAGCAGCCGTTGGTATATCTGCTCGTAGGTGAGCCCGTAACGGAGGGCCGTTTCGGTATCGATCACCAGCTCGTATTGCACCTGATCGGGAGGGAGTTCGAGGGGCAGGCCGCGCTGACCAAACCAGGGCTGAAACAGATCGAGCAGTGCTTGCCGGCTCCATTGGCGCGATTCGTCCATTTGGATCTGGGCGACCAGCGGAGCGTCGGTGGCACCGAATATCTGGTCGAAGACATTGGCCAGTGGGGTGATCCGGGCTACGGCCCGGGGGTAGGCTTCCGCCAAAAATTGCTGCAATCGTGCTTCGATTTGGGCTAAAGCCACTCCCTCGCGGGCATAGAGCACCAGACGGGCTTCGTTGAGCGCCTGGCGGGTACTTTCCAGCAAAAATTGCTCTTCGCCCACGTACACATCGGAGGCCTGCGGTAGCGTGTCGAGAGCGTTCAGCAGGGTGAGGCAACGCCGACGGTTCTCGGTCAGGTCAATGGGGGTCCCCCAGTTGATGTCGACTGCGAGGGCTTCCCGACTGAGTTGCGGGAATCGCTGGGTCGGCAAGTCACGCGCCAGAAAGTAACCGCCGATCACCGTACCCAGGAACAGGAATAATACCAGCCAGCGGGTGCGGAAGGCGAGGTCTACCGAACGGATGTATCCGCCGTAGCCTTTGCTTTCGGCTTCCTGCGGGGCGGGCTTTTTTTGCAACAGCAAACGATACACCACGGGCAAAAACAGAAAAGCGACCACCAGGGAGGTGGTGAGCGTCAGTGCAATGGAGACCGCCTGGTCGTAGAATAAGGCCCCCGCCAGTCCACTCAAAAAGATAAGCGGCAAAAAGACGGAGCAGGTGGTGAGGGCCGAACTGATCAGCGGCCGGATCACCTCGTTGCCTCCCCGTACACAGGCTTCGGCCAGCGGATAGCCCATGCGCCGTTGCTGACGGATGTTCTCCATGACGATGATGCTGTTGTCGATCATCAGCCCCACGCCCAGGATCAGTCCGGCCAGAGAGATGGTGTTGACCGAGAGCTTCAAAAAATAGAAGCCCAGCAGGGCCAGCACGAGGGCCGCCGGTACGGCCAGTGCGATCAGGATGGGCGAGCGCCATTCCCGGAAAAACAACAGGAGGATGATAAACGCAAAAGCAGCTCCGTACAGCAGGCTGCTCAGCAGGTTGTCGATCGAAACGCGCAGGAGGGTCGTCTGATCGTTGGTGCGTACAAAATCCAGATCGGTATATTCTTCGGCCAGGGCCTCCTGTAGGATGCGGAATTCCGCTTCCAGATCGAAGAGGCGGGCATCGGCCTGCTTGCGTACGGTTAGCGCAATGCCCTCCCGCCCGTTGTGCAGGAAGACACCCCGCGGATCGAGAGCCCCCAGTGTAACTTCCGCAATATCACGCAGCTGCAAAGTGCGGCCTTCGTGCTGAAAATAGAGGTCTTCGATATCGGTCACGGTGCGCAGGCCCGAGCGGAACCGCAAATTGTACTGGAAGTAGCCATCCTGCAGCAGGATGCTGCCCAGATTCAGGTTGTTGACCTGGATGAGTTGGGCGATCCGGTCGGTAGGAATGCCCAGGGCCCGCAGTTTTTC
>JASBTH010000089.1 GCA_030148525.1 Saprospiraceae bacterium
GGTATTGGTAAGACGTGGCGGGAAGCCCACTAAGAACTAAGTCGAAAAAAAAGCCGGCTCAATCGACAAATTTGGTCCATGTACCATGAAAAAGTCATCTTAAAACAGATCGACTTTACAGATACGAGTTCATTTTTTCGACCTAGTTCATAAACACAAAGCAATGCTAACCCTGCTACACAACGAGTGGCGGTCACGCGTGCGTTCAGCTTTTTCGGGGAAGGATGTAGCCATTACGGTCATCCTCATTTTCTTTGCCCTGTACATGCTGCTCAACGTGCTGGCCCTCGCCTACTTTTTACCGGAGTTGATTCGTGGAGACGATGATGGGGGACCGGTTTTCATGCCCATCAACAAACTGATCTTCTACTATTTCCTCTTCGACCTGTTTATCCGGTTTTTTCTGCAATCCTTTCCGTTGCTATCGGTACAGCCTCTTTTGGTTATGCCCATCGACCGGCGGAAGGTATTTCACTTTATTCTGATCCGGTCACTGCCCAATTTTTTTAATCTACTACCGCTGATACTGGGCTTACCGGTGATGTTCCGGGTGGTCATTCCTGAGTTTGGCTTGATTGGTGGCTTGTCGTGGCTGGCCTTTTTCCTGCTGATTGCGGTTGCCAATCACTATCTGGTCTTTTTACTCAAGCGTATGTTTAGCGTCAAGCCCGCCCTGATCTTTGCGCTCTTGCTGGCCTTAGGGGGGGTATTTTACCTGGATATGTCAGGAAGGATCGGTCTGTCAGAATCCTTTGGCAACCTGATCGCACAAGTAGTGGAACAACCTATTCTCTTACTAATTCCTCTTGGGTTGGTGGTATTGTTCTACCTGGTTTTATTCCAGCGCTTTCGTCAATACGCCTACCTGGATGCCTTTGTATCCAACCGGCAGGAGCGGGTGAGTGCCCGCCAGTTTACCTGGCTCGATCGCTTTGGGAATCTGGGTGAGCTTATCCGCTTGGATTTGAAGTTGATCTGGCGGAATAAACGCCCGCGTACAATGATGCTGATCGGGCTGATCTTCATCATTTACCCGCTTCTGTTCATTGAGGCGTTACAGGCGTCTTTTGTGATAGCCATTTTTATTGGGATATTCATCTCCGGTTTCCTGATGATCCAATACGGGCAGTTCATGCTTTCGTGGGAAAGTACGTTTTTCGATTTCATGCTCACCCGCAACTTTAGCATCCGGGAGTATTTTGAGGCCAAGTATTATTTCTTTGCCGCCTTCATTACCATCTTTACGACCCTGTCCCTGGCGTACGGTTTCCTGGATGTGAATTTACCGTTGGCTTTCATTGCCTGTGCCCTGTTTAACCTGGGCGTAAATTCTTTTGTGCTCATGTTCTCAGCAACCTATAACGTGAAGCGCATTGAGCTCACTAAGGGGGCCTTCTTCAATTACGAAGGGGTGGGAGCGAATCAGTTTGTAATGCTATTGCCGCTATTGCTGATTCCTATTTTTATCTACCTGCCTTTTGGTATCTGGGCCAATAAGTACGTGGGCCTGGCCGTATTGGCCATCATTGGCATCATCGGTATCGTTTTCCGCGACCGTCTGCTCGACCAGGTGGTCCGCCAATTCGAAAAGCGGAAGTACGCCATGAGTGCCGGATTTAAAGCAGACTAAAAAAAGAATACTAATGATCACTATACACAACTTATCCAAATCGTATAAAGGAGTGGAAGTACTCCGCGTAGATGAAGTTACTATTCCCCAGGGAGAAAGCTTTGGTCTGGTCGGTAACAATGGAGCCGGCAAGACAACCCTGTTTAGCCTGATCATGGACCTCATTCAGCCCTCTTCGGGTGAGGTGCAGTCCAAGGGTAAGCCCGTGGCACGCTCCGAACACTGGAAAAGCTATACGGGAGCCTATCTGGACGAGAATTTCCTGATCGGCTTCCTCACGCCCCGCGAGTATTTCGAATTTGTGGCCAAGCTATACGGCGTTGGCAAGGGCGAACTGGACCAACGCCTGGGTGCTTTTGACACCTTCTTCAACGGGGAGATCCTGGACCGCAAGAAATACATCCGTGACCTATCGAAGGGTAACCAGAAAAAAGTAGGTATTGCGGCGGCACTGATCGGTCAGCCGGAGGTGTTAGTTTTAGATGAGCCTTTCGCTAATCTTGACCCCAGTTCACAGATCAAACTCAAGCAGTTGATCAAGGACTTGCCCGGCGAGATGACCGTCCTTATTTCCAGTCACGACCTGACCCACGTAACCGAGGTTTGCGAACGGATCGTGGTCCTGGAGAAAGGCTCCATCATTCGCGATATCCGTACCGAGGAAACAACCCTCAGCGAACTCGAAAACTACTTTGCCGGTATCCAGGAGGAAACAACTACACCTTCGGAATAGGAAAAGATATCAACCCTAAATAAAAAGTCCCGGTTTTCCACCGGGGCTTTTTGTTTACCAACATTAACTAGTTGTAAATTTGTTGATAAGGTGGTTTTAGTGTTGATTATCAGTTATTTGTGAAGTGGAAAAGTTGTTGGTAGTTTTTCACAATGCGTGTTTGGAAGGTGAATAAACCACTTATAAATCAATGATTTACACCGTATCCACCACCTCCGGGTGTCTCGATCCGGATCCGGTCCCCAGCTTCCAGGGTTTTATGGTCTATTCCTTTCAGAGCGATTTTATCTCCATTTGCTTTAATTAACCACTGTTGGCCTACCCGCCCGGGCTCCCCACCCTCCAGACCGTAGGGAGCTACTACGCGGTGCTGGCTCAGCAGGGTAAATTCGACCGGCTCCATAAAGGTGATTTCGCGAACTAGTCCATCACCACCGTGCCATTGCCCCCGGCCTCCTGACTTTTGGCGTAAGCCGAAATGGTCGACCCGCACGGGGTAGCGAAACTCCAATTCCTCGGGGTCGGTCAGGCGCGTATTGGTCATGTGCTGATGTACACCGGAGCGTCCGTGAAAGCCGGTACCAGCTCCTGCGCCACCGCCGATCGTTTCGTAGTAGCCAAAAGACTGGTTTCCAAAGAGGAAGTTGTTCATGGTGCCCTGCGAGCAAGCAGCCAGTCCCAGGGCTTTGAGCAATGTATCCACCAGCCGTTGACTCACTTCGGTATTTCCGCCGACTACAGCCGGGCATTTTGCAGCATCATCCACGAAGTCGGGATGAAGCAGCGAGGTAGGAACTTTTAATTCAATCGTTCGCATTAGGCCTTCGTTCAGAGGAATGATTCTGTCACAGAGTAACCGCAATACGTAGAGTACCGCGCTGTACACAATCGATAGGTTGGCGTTCAGATTAAAGGGATGGGGAGCTGAGCTTCCGCTAAAATCAAAGCGGTAGGGGACGCTGCGTAAATCAATGGCCACCTGGATACGATGATCATCGTCCAGGTACTCGGTGGCTTCGAATAGGTGCCCCTGATAGGCAGCCAGCCCTGATTCCAGCGTGTTGGCAGCCAGATCCTGAACTCGATCCATATAATAGTGCACTTTTTCCAGTCCGTGTATACGGACCATGGTCTGCAGGGCTTCGGCTCCTTTTCGCAAACTGGCCAGGGCTGCGCGGATGTCGGCGATATTTTCATCGGGTGATCGCGATGGGTAAGGGGCCCTTTCTAGTGTTTCGCGAATCGCATCCCACTTCACCTGTCCTGCTCTGACCAGAAAGGTGGGTGGGAAGGCGACACCCTCTTCTTCCAGGCGTGTTGCATCGGGGGGCATTGATCCGGGGCGGGTGCCTCCGATCTCGGCGTGGTGCGCCCGGTTGATGACGTACCCAATGAGTGCTCCCGCCTTCGTGTATACCCCACTGAGTAAGGTGACATCGGGAAGGTGCGACCCACCGTATTTCGGGTGATTGGTCAGCAGCACATCACCCGGACCAATGGGTTGACGTTCGAGGCACAACCGTGCGCAGACCCCCAGGCTGCCAAGGTGGACGGGAATGTGTGGTGCATTCACGAGTAACTCAGCTCGCGGATTCAGGAGGCCACATGAAAAATCCAGGCGCTCCTTAACGTTGACCGAAAAAGCGGTGCGTTGCAATTGGGCGCCCATTTCTTCGGCTATGGCCGAAAAGCGATTGGTGAATAGCTCCAGTTCTACGCCTTCTTTTAAGCTTTCCGAGGCATCGGACGACCGCGCATCGCTGCGTTGGGCGATCAGGTTTTGGTCATGGGATGCTTTTGTGGACCAGCCTTTCGGCAAAAAAACAGTGGCGTGATCGTTAAGTACTACGGCGGGTCCGTTCAGAAAACTACCCGGCCGCAGGTCTTTCCATAAGTAGACGGGATACCCTTTTTTGTGTTCAGCAGGAAATGCCGGTTGGGTCGATTTGGGTTCCGGACGAGACCGGGGCAGGTCGGCACGGGTAGCCGCAATTACCCGCAGGCTTTCCACCTCGATTACCCGGTCAGACGGGAAGTAGCCAAAAAGCTGTTCGTACTGTTTTTGGAAAGTACGTTCCGGCATGGCGGCCGATTCGGTAATATCAATCTCCAGCGGGGAGTCCTGCCCCCGAAATCGGAGAAAAAGTAACCGCTGCCGTATACTCGTCTGAGCACCGGTATACCCCTCTTGTTGCAGTGCCTCCCGGGCTTCCTGACTCACCTCGTGAATCAGTTGTGGCAGGTCGGCATCCAGTTCCTCTAAAGGCCGCAACACCTGTCGTTCGGCCAGGCGCTCCACCCGGGCGTTTCCAATACCAAAGGCACTCAGGATACCGCTGTTGAAGGGTAGCACCAGTCGACGAATACCCAGGAGATCGGCCACCTGAGCGGCGTGCATTCCGCCCGCACCACCAAAGGCGAGCAGGGCATAATCGGCGGGATTAAAGCCGCGGGCAACGGATATTTTACGAATGGCTTCGGCCATCTTTTCGTTGGCGATCTTTTCCAGTCCCCGCAATAGTTCAGTGCGGTCGTATTCTTGTCCCATGGCTGCGGAAACCTGTTGGCGCAAAGCCTCGAGAGCCTTTTCGGCCCGTTCAACCCGGATGGGAATACCCATGCGGTCGGGCTGGAATTTGCCCAGCAAGAGATTGACGTCGGTAATTGTGAGGGGTCCACCGGCTCCGTAGCAGGCGGGACCGGGATCCGCTCCCGCACTTTCGGGGCCGACCTGTAGTTTTTGTCCATCGAAACGACAGATAGAGCCTCCACCGGCAGCCACTGTTTCAATGGCAAGGGTGGGGCTATTCAGCACTATGCCGTCGATCTCGGTACGGAATCGGTAATCGTACTGGTGATCGTACCGGGCGGTATCAGTACTGGTGCCTCCCATATCGAGGGTTAGCAACCGCCGGATACCCAATTGGTGTCCGATGGTGGCTGCTCCCACCATGCCTCCCGCAGGACCGCTGAGGAGGCTATCCTTAGGGCGGTAGTGTTGGTAGCTTACCAGTCCGCCGGCACTACTCATCACCAGAAGGTCAGAGGTTCCTCTGGCTACTCCAATGGTCGAGGCAATACGGTCGAGGTAATGGTGGATCACCGGCGCCAGATACGCATTCACCAAGGCCGTGCGCGTACGTGGTAATAGCTTGATAACCGGACTCAGCTCATGGGATACAGAAACGTAATCGAAACCAGCTTCCCGAACTGCAAGGGCCAGTTGCTGCTCGTGAACGGGGTTTCGGTAGGCGTGCAACAGGGCAATTGCAACTGAATCACAATCCGCTTCTCTCAGTTGTTCAATAACCGATTGAATCGTTTCCAGCGAGAGGGCGGTATGAACTTCGCCATTTGCACCGAGGCGTTCATCCACTTCCGTTACGGAGTGATACAGGCGGTCGGGTTCGGGGATGTCGAGTTGAAAAAGATCGGGGCGGGCCTGATTACCGATATAGGGTAAGTCACGAAATCCGCGGGTGATCAACAAACCAACGCGGGCTCCTTTTCGTTCTAAAAGGGCATTCGTACCCCGCGTGGAACCCAATCGCATACGAATGGGCGGCAGATCAGCTGATAGTGGCGTCTGGGTCGCCAGCCGGGCGGCCAGAATGGGGGCTTCTTCTCCTGCGGTAAGCGATAAGTCAGCTCCGGTGACATCCTGTGTAATGGGACTATCCAGCTGAAGCTCACGGGTCTCCGGGTCATAGGCCAGGACCTGAAAGGAGCCAACATTATGCCGACCGGGGAAAGTAGCCGTATAACCCCCGAACAGGTCGGTGTGCACGGGCCAAGTATGGTCGAGTTGCAGGCGATCGGGGGCTATGTGTCGGGCAATGTGCGCCCGCAGTGCACTACTGCTTAGCACCTTGAGACGCTGGATGCTGCCAGACGGATTACGGGCCAGGCAATCGGTGAACGTTCCACCCGTATCGATCCAGATATCCCATTTGTCGGTCATATTGACGGAGGGTAAAAATATTGGTATATTAATGATTGAGGGCTGATGGCAGCCCTTTCTTTTTGGCCGAAGCCACTAATCGGCGCGGCAAAAGATACAAAAAAGGGGCGCACTTGCTTCCCCAATACACGACGACCATGGAAGGACCTACGGAAGAGAGCAGGCAATTGATGAACCAGGCGAATGAATATGCGTCGGGCGGAGATGATTACAATGCCATTAAGTTGTGTAAACGCGCTATTCGTCTGGCACCAGGATGGCTTCCTCCTTATGAGTGTCTGTGTCGAATATACAAGCGTCGCCGGGAGTGGAAGGCGGTACTGCATTACAATAAAAAAATAGTGGCCATCGATCCGGCCCGCCCGGAAAACTGGTGGGATGTCGGATTAGGCGCTGCTGCTACCGGGCGTTTCCGGCTGGCGCGTAGTGTGTGGAGCAAATTTGGGCAAGCCGATATTAAATCGTTCCAGCGAAAACCAGTGATCGTTCAATTAATCCACAGCGGGCTTTACGAATTAGTGTTGGCCCGGCCATTAGATCCTGTCAGAGTTGTGCTGGAAAGTATTCCCCACCCAAAATCTGACCGAACATTTCGCGACGTATTACTGATCGGACACAAGGAGGTAGGGACAACGATAGTTGGCAACCGCCGACTGTCGGTTTACCCCGAATTAGATCTGCTGAAGCGATCTCACTTTCAGACCTGGTCCTGTATTCTGGAACAGGTCGACCAATCGGATATCCATTTGATGGAAGATTTGTGCCGCGACGCCATCGTCGGTATGGAAGTTTGGTCTAATGCTAATCGGGCCAAAGTGATCGAGGGCAAACACGAATATTACGCCAGTAAAGGTAGCCATGATGCCGGAGAGGGTGAGGTGGTTTTGGCACTGGCAGCGCGCCGTGAGCAACAAATACGTGATGTATTGTCTTCCTGGAAGGTGATTGCACTGAAGAGTTGGCGCAATCTCGAGCGGCACGTGTAACTTTTAGACAATTTGGTCGAAAAGACTGTGTTTTTTGCCGCAAGGCAAGCATATTAGGGTTCAGGGTCCAATTTGTTTAACCTGCATTCAACCATCATGACTAACATTTCTGAGGGCAAAGTACATCAGCTGACCACCGAAGGCTATTCTTTTGATATAGGAGAATACATCCGTCAGGCTTTTTCCATCTTCCAGAAGGCGCCTGGTCTTTTCATTGCCTACGCTATTCTGTCGGGGCTTATCTCGTTGTCGGCCCAGCTGGTGCCTCTGTTGGGAACCATTGCGGCTATTCTGGTTTCCTATCCGATCCTGGTTGGATATTATCTGGCAGGCCATGAGCTCTCCCGGGGTCGTGAGGTGCAATTGAGTACCTTTTTTGGCGGATTTGAGTACTTTGGTAATCTGGCGGCAGTATACCTCATCCAGTTTCTGGCTGTTTTGGCGGTGATGATTCCCTTTGTATTGAGTTTAGGAGTCAGTGCCTATCTCGGCGCCGAGTTTGGAGGAGAGATTATCGCACCGGCCATCGGTATTCCGATCATGTTGGCCATGCTAATCCCACTTATCTACCTGAGCGTTTCCTGGATATACGCCCCGCTCTTTGTGGTATTCAACAACATGGGTTTTTGGGACGCTATGGAGGCGAGCCGGAAAATCGTACACAAACGCTGGTGGATGGTGTTTGCCTTCCTGCTTGCATTAGGATTAATAATGTTCGGAGGTGCCATCGCTCTGTTGATAGGTCTACTGGTGGCGTATCCCGTGGCGATGGTAGCTGTCTACATCTCTTTTGCTGATATCACCGAATTGAATACCGCTTCACCGGAAGCCGATATAGTCGACCATTTAGTGGGATAAGTATTATTCCGTTTCCTCGTCTTCGATGTAGACCCGGACCAGTTCAATTTTAGTATCGCTGACCATTTCGAGCACGAAACGGTAGGGAGATAGGGTAAGGGAGACTCCGTTTTCGGGGATGCGCTCGGTAGTCATGACCAGGTACCCCGAGAGGGTGTGATAGTCGCCTTCAGGAAAGTTGAGGTGTTCGTATTTTTCATTTAAATAGTCGATCTCTAATCGACCCGAAAACAAGTATTCCCGTTCGCTGATTTGATTTTCGATATGTTCTTCCTGATCGTGTTCGTCTTCAATTTCCCCGAATAGTTCTTCCAGAATATCTTCGAGGGTGGCAACCCCCGAAACACCTCCAAATTCATCCACTACGCAGGCGATGTAGATCCGCTCCTTGATGAAGGTATTCATCAGGTCGGTTATCCGCATCACTTCGGGTACGAAAGGGATATCAAGAATAAGGTCCCGAATACTACGGGGTTCGTGAAGTAATTGCTGATGGTGTACGTATCCCAGGATATTATCAATATCGCCTTCCGTAACGATAATGCGTGATAATTTCGTTTCGCGGATTACCTGGACTAACTCCTCCACCGGCGCAGAAACATCGATGTGTTCGATCTCGGGACGCGGGATCATACACTCCCTGACCCGAATTTCTTTCAGGTTCAGGGCCTTTCCAAACAACTCTTTATCGATCTCCTCTTCCTCTTGTCCGGGTGTCGTTTCGTTAATGAAATTCTCCAGATCCAGGCGGGTGAATACCTGTTCCGTCTGCTCCAGCGGAATCTTAAAAAAGCTTTTCAACAAAAGGTTCGACAAACGGGTCATGACCCAGGCGGGAACGGCCAGCAACCACTGCAGGAAGCGCAGTGGATACGCCAGAAAGAAGAGAATACTATCGGAAAATAACCGAAATAAAGTCTTCGGCAAAAACTCCCCAAACAAAAGGACGATACCGGTGATGAGGATGGTATTGGTTAGAAAAAGCAGAAAGGGTGATTCGATAAATTGACTGGTCAGCGGTGTTAGTAACTGTCCGGTAAGCGCCGTGAAGGCTACCAGCGCAATATTGTTACCGACCAGCATAGTACCCAGGAATTCAGCCGGACGGTCGTAGAAATAAGCCAGGATGGAGCCCCGACGTCCGCCCCGTTTTTTGAGTAGTTCGACCTTTAACTTATTCGCGGAGACATACGCAATTTCGGACCCTGAGAACAAGGCCGAAAACAACAGGAATAGTATTGTAAAACTGATTAACATAAGCAGTCTAAGTCTACTCCAGACTTTGCACTTTTAGTCGACCATCGGTGCCGATGATGGCAATATCGGTGAAATTTTGATTCGCTGTAAAGCCTTTACCGAAAATAGTATCTCTGGGGGTGGTAGCTACCAGGAATTTGTTGTTGTACACCTTTTCGTCAGCTTCATTCCAGATGAGTTCGGACGTCTCCAGGCGCTGTTGCTCTGCCGATTGCCAAACCACGCTATCCTGCAGGATAACAATACCGCGGCTGTCGTAGCGGGTAGCCATTTTGGCGGTCAGTACACTGCTCACCCGGCCCGATGGATTGTAGAAGTCGACGCGGATACCTGCCGGGAACTCCTGGCGCTGTTGGCTTTGTTCCAGGTAATTGATCATGACCGGACCGCGGATGCGAACCTGTAATTGCGCCGAATCACTGTAGGTAATATCCACGTTACTGGCGCGCTCGGCATCGAGCGACAACCCTTCCAGAACAGCGTCCTTCCGGGAGGCTGTATTGGAGCAAGTCCAGAACAGGGTACCGATGGCCAGCAAGTAAATCCACGTTCTCATGGGGCAAAAATACCATTTTCCTGATCCCAATTTCAAGGAAATTCTTAGCGTAACAACGTGAGATCCCCTTTATAGGTCAACACTTCCTGGTCGATAAATCGAACTTCGGCCATCCAGGTGAAAACGGCCGACCGCATTTCGCGCCCCCGGAAGGTGCCATCCCACCCCAGTACTTCGCCTTCGGTGCCCGGAGGGATATCCTCTCCTTCGTACACCTGGTTACCCCAACGATCAAAGACGCGGAGCGTTTGGATGCGCTCCACGGATGGGCCTCCGTACAGGGTGAAATAATCGTTATCGCCGTCGCCGTTCGGCGAAAAGGCATTGGGAATGTACAGTTCCCGGAGTTTGGCAACGCTGACCAATACCTCATCGGTGGCTGTACACCCGGTAGGGTCTTCTATCAAAACCTGGAAGGTGGTCGTATTGAACGGGAATGCAATTGGACTGGAACAATCTCCGCAACTCAGGACCTCCGAAGGCGTCCAGGTATAGGTAACGGGCAAAGCACTCGATACGGCCCGCAGGTCGGCATCCTCGCCGAGTGAGATCAATTGGTCGGCACCGGCATCCACCAGTAATTGCTCGGGTTCTCCAACGGTAATATCCGCTTCGCTAAAGCAGCCCTCTACATCCTCGATGCGCACCGTATAGGTGCCGGCAGCAAGTCCCAGGAAGAGGTTCTCATTTTGCGGATTTTGTCCATTGATTGCATAACGGTACGGAGGGGTTCCGCCATCACCTAATAGCTGAACCTGCCCGTTATCATCACCAAAGCAGATGGCATCCACCACGTCAATATCCTGAATAAGGATTTCCGGTGGCTGGGTGAGTGTGATCACGGTGTCGATCGGGCAGTCGTTTTCGTCAGTCACGCGTATGGGATAGTCGCCCGCCGGTAAGTCCGTGCGGTCGGGGCCGTTGACCCCGTCTTGCCAGGAATAATTATAAGTTCCGGTACCTCCGGTTCCCATCACCATGATGGAGCCATCGGTCAGGTCAAAACAACTCACATCCTCCTGATCAACGGCGATGCCTACCGGAGCAAAATCTTCCACCTCAAAGGTGAACATACCCTCGCAGAGGTTGTCGTCGAGTACGTCGACCTGATAGGTGCCGGCGGTAATGCTCGACAGGCTGTTGGCGTTTTGGAAACCACGCCCGTCATTAAAATTGTATTGATATGGCCCCTGGCCGTTGCTGATGTTTACGTCGATCAGTCCGTCGCTGAGGCCATTACAGGAAGGCGGGGTGATAGCATCCACGGTAGGATCCAGCTCCAGCTCCAGTTCGCGCACCATAATGACGGTATCGAAATTGCAGTCGTTCCCGTCGGTTACTTCCACGGTATAATCACCCACCGAAAGACTTTCGAACGTTGTTTCCTCCCCGAAAGGCCCGCCGTTAAAACTGTATCGGTAAGGGGCGGTTGCCCCCGCTCCGGATATGGTCACGGCTCCGTCGGTGCCGCCGTTGCAGGTCGGCATTTGTATGTCGGCCTGCAGCTCGAATTCCTCCGGTGCTTCTACGGTAAAGCTCAGGGTCGTATCGCAGGTAGCCTCGTCCACAATGCGCACCGAATAATCACCGTCAAAGATGCCCGTCAGGTCCTCGGTAGTTTCTCCGCTACTCCATTCGTAGCTTTCGATGGGGTAATTGCTGTTGACATCAATATCAACAGCTCCCTCCGGTTCGGCAGAGCACGACAAATTCGTAACGGCTCCGGCGGTCTCGAAATGATCATCACAGCAGACGACTTCCACAATCCCTACCGTATTAACCACACAACCATCTTCGCTGGTAACACTTAGCAGGACGGACTTAGTGCCTGGGCGATCGAACGTAATGGGGTGGGGACCTTCACCCTGGATTTCAGTAGTGCGGGCCGTAGGACCAAAATTCCATTCCCAGTCGGTCAGTCCGCCCGGAAAAGAAGAAGCGTCGGTAAAAGTCACGGGTTCACCCACACAGGCTGTGCCTCCATTAAGATCGGTGGCAAAATTAGCTTCGGGCCCTACAAAGGTGCCGTCGCCACCAAAAGACAGGCTATAGCCAAAACCCGACTGGCTGTAGTTAATAATGACCAGGGTATACACGCGGCCGGCTTCCATATCCAGTGCCCGGGAAAAGTTGTCATCGGTAGGGTCGCATCCGCAATCTTCGGCTTCATCCTCGTCACCTTCCCGCAGACCGGTGGCGCCGGTACAGGCTTCCCATTCCTCAATGGGGGCGCCTACCACCTCGCCGGAGATATTATAGCGCAACAATCGTTTGGAGGAGCAATCATCGATCCCACCCGTCAGCTCATACAAGGCCCAGTCAATATCATCGTCGGGATTGAGAGGGGTAATGGTAAACTCCAGGGAGCCTGCCTCGTCGCAGGTCCATTTGAACCAGGTGGATTGTTCTTCTTCAACGGGAAACTGACCGGCACAGAAGACATCGGGAATCTCGTCACGGACTTGTCCAAAGTTATTTACAAAGTCAACGGTAAAGGGACTTTTATCACAAAGCACCTGGCCGGTGACACAATCACTGGAAGGACTGGCGACTGCATTGAAGTTATTTACGCATAATTGGAAGGAACCTACGTTGCTATTACGTGCACTAACCCGAATGTAGTAGGTATCGCCAATATTCAAGTCATTCTCAAAAGTCTGGGCGACGTTATTATTCATATTGTCGGAGATGCACTGGAGCAGGGTAAGTTCAGAACAACTCCCGGAATAAATGGCAAGTTGTGGATTTCGCAGGGTACCTCCGGTATTCAGGCGGGTGGCACCGATCACGCGGATATTGACATCGGTGGCCACGGCGGTAAAGCGGAACCACACGTCGTTGTGTGGATTATTTGGATCATCGGGAAAGCACCCCGGCGTCTCTTCAAGTGATTGGGTAGCCTGAGCATTGGTATAGGTAGCCGGACTGGAGCAAAAATCCACTACATTCGTCAGTTCCAGGGCATTGGCGCACTCGTCGTTAGCCGGCTGGGCGAGCAAGGTTAGGGTGCTTGCGCAAAAAAAAGAACAAAGGAATAAAATCCGTATTTGCATAGTCAAATGGGATAAGTTTATTCAAGTGGTGCGTCGGTCGGGTGCCAGACCAAATACGCGCCGTTGATAGCTGCGGAAGCAGGAAGCAACATATTATCGTAATTATTGGACAATTTTTCCTGAAAAAAGATTGCCTAACTACCTGATTAACGTTTTCTTAAACGGCTAAGTGTCCGTTGTTGTCCAAACCCCATTGGTAAGAGGGGGCAATGCGGACATTTGGTTGGGTACCTAACCGAAAAAGGACCAAATGATGGACCGATCCCTGATTCCCAATGTAGTGACTTTAATTAACCTGATTGCCGGGAGCACGGCAGTGGTAGCCTTTCTTTATGGTCAGTATGATTTGGGAATCATACTGGTGGTGGTTTCGGGCCTGGCCGATTTTGCTGACGGGCTGGTTGCCCGGGCCCTCGGTGTACAGTCAGAGCTAGGCAAACAACTCGACTCCCTGGCCGATGTTATTTCCTTCGGCCTCGTACCCGGTATCATTTTTTACACGCTTTTGTGCGAAACGCAAGCTGTAGACTGGGCTGCAGTGCCCGCCTTTATCCTCACCGCTTTTGCAGCTTATCGTTTGGGAACGTTCAATTTGGATACTCGCCAGGAGATGGGTTTCCTTGGCTTACCTACGCCCGCCTGTACCTTGCTGGTGGTTGGCTATTTCCTGTGGATCGACCGGGATGCCTTCGGGTTGGCCACCCTTTTTAGCGAAAGCTATATCCTCTATCCCCTGATTGCATTACTTTCCTACCTCATGGTAGCCGAGTTACCTATGTTTAGCCTGAAATTCAAAGCACTCCGGTGGGGAGGCAACGAGATAAAGTTTATCTTTGCTGCCATTGCCGTGGTAGCCCTGATCGGGCTGCGCGAATTGGCATTGCTGCCCATCATGGTACTGTACATCCTACTTTCACTGGGTCAGTATTGGACAACCCGAAAAAAGACGTCATGAAATACGTTGCTGAAATCGACATTATGCCCCACAAAGAGCTCCTGGACCCGCAGGGCAAAACGGTGGCCAATAATATGAAGCACCTGCACATCGATGGTATCGAGGATGTGCGCATCGGTAAGCACATCCTGATGAACGTGGAAGCCGACACCGAAGAGGCCGCCCGCGAAAAGGTGGATACCGCCTGCAAAAAATTGCTGGCTAATCTGATTATGGAATCCTACACCTTCGAGCTGAAGGTAGCCGAGGAAGCTTAATTCATCCATCGCTTTGCTATTCCTCGTTCCGACTCCTATCGGTAACCTGAAAGACATTACCCTGCGCGCACTGGACGTGCTCAGGGAAGTCGACGTCATCCTGGCAGAGGATACGCGTACTTCGCGTAAACTCCTTCAGCATTTCGAGATCGAAACGCCTCTGCGCGCGCACCACGCCCACAACGAGCACAAAGCCGTTCCCGCCCTGCTTGAAGAGTTACAAACCGGTATGACCATGGCCCTGGTATCGGATGCCGGCACGCCGGGCATTTCCGATCCCGGCTTCCTGCTGGTGCGGGCTTGCGCGGAGGCGGAGGTCCCCGTAGTGGTGTTGCCGGGGGCGACCTCTTTTGTGCTGGCTCTGGTCGGTTCGGGATTGCCCTGTGACCGCTTTCATTTCGAGGGCTTCCTGCCCCACAAAAAGGGACGCCAGACCCGCCTCAAATACCTGGCCGAACTACCGCATACCTTTGCACTCTTCGAATCGCCCTACCGCCTGGTCAAATGCCTGGAACAGCTGCGGGAACACTGCGGTCCCGACCGACAGGCCTGCGTTTGCCGGGAACTCACCAAAGTCCACGAAGAGATCAGGCGTGACACCCTGACTGAGTTGATCGCTTATTACGGTGAAGGCGAGGGGGTAGTTAAAGGGGAGATCGTGATCGTCGTCGCCGGTGCTGGGTAAGACCGCTCCCCGTACGGGTCTTTTTTAGACCGTTCGCAAGCCCACTTTTAGAAGTAAGACAATGTTGAATGTTCGGTGCTCAGTGCTCAATTCACTACTAATTGTGAGTTTGTTGAGATCACTTGATACGATACTGGTGGTGTAACAACCTATTCATTGAGCACCCAGCACTGAGCACTGTCCATTCTTTCCTCTGAAAAACGATCGCCTTACCAAGTAATGGGGCTGCGACTTAGCTCCCGGCCCAAAGATGAAGTATATCGACAATCCAGAATCCAGCACTTCTCCTATACCAATCGGCAAAACGCCTAGACGAACCCCCTGGTTACTAGCCGTCAGGCTTCGTACATTCAATAAGCTGCAAAGTCGCCATGCTTGCGGCTACTTATTTCGCAGCCCAAAACGAAACCAACCATGAAAAACCATCACCTTTTCAGTGCCCTCGCACTGCTTGGCTGTCTGTTCCTGCTTCCCTATTGCAGTGCTACCCGTGGCGGCAACGCCCAACCAGCTATCTCCTACGAAAAAGACTTGCTGCCAATCATGGAGCTTAGTTGCACGCCCTGCCACTTCCCGGATCGGGGGCGTAAAAAACTCCTCAACACTGCCGAAGCTACCCGGGAAAGCCTGGATGACATCATACGCCGGATCGAGTTGCCGGCCGATGCCAAAGATTACATGCCCTTCAAAAGCAAGCGACCGGCACTGACCGCCGAAGAGATCGACCTCTTTAAGCAGTGGGCGGCAACGGGAATGACCGACTAAGGCCTGCTAGTCAATCGCCGCTACCGGAGTGCCTTCCCGGATCCGGAAAACCCAGGCGTATTTAACGGTTACTTCTTCCCGGGGGGGAAGCTGTACGGTCAGGCCCGTGTGTTCTTCGTAATCCCACTGGATCGGATCGGCATACCCAAGTAATTCGATGGAGGTACCTTGGGCGGGGCGAATGTTTTTCAGGACCAGGGCTTCGCCCGGCCATTCCAGGGCAATGGCGTAAACCTGGCCGTCGACCCCCTGCGTATAGCGGATGGTCTCACCTTCTTCCCAGGTGGTCCACATGGTGGTATTCTTGATGGCTTCCGCATTGGTGTCGAGCCACCCTCCCACGGCTTGCAGGCGTTCCACGCTGGGAGCAGGAATCAGCCCGCGGGCATCCGGGCCCACATTGAGCAGGTAGTTGCCCCCCTTAGCGGTCACATCAATCAGGTTGTGAACCAGGGTTTGGGGGGATTTCCAGTTGTCGTCGTCGGCTTTGAAGCCCCAGCTGTCGTTCATAGTCATACAGGATTCCCAGTCGAGCTCGGCCGAGCCGTAGTCCAGGATTTCCTGCTCCGGCGTACCGAAGTCGCCCACGTATTCGCGGTCGCGGTTCATGCCTTGCATACCCTGACGGCCTTTGCCCACCCGGTTGTTGACCAGGATGTCGGGCTTCATGGACCGCACGGCCTGGTAGAGATCTTTGCCCTGGGGCTCGCTCCATTCGCCGATCCACTCCCCGTCGAACCACAGAATAGCCGGGTCGTATTCAGTGACCAGTTCTCGTACCTGTGGGATCAAGTATTCATCGCGATAGCTGGGAAAGGACTCACCGCTGGCGTCGGGGTGGTGCCAGTCCATGATGGAGTGGTAGAAGCCCAGGCGAATGCCTTCGGCATCACAAGCCTCCTTCAGGTCGCGCAGGATATCTTTTTGGTAGGGAGCGGCATCCATGATGTCGTAGTCGGTCACTTCCGAATCCCACAGGCAAAAGCCATCGTGGTGTTTGGAGGTGATGACCATGTATTCCATGCCGGCCTCTTTGGCGAGGCGCGCCCAGGACTGAGCATCGAAATCGACGGGATCGAATTGCTCCACGTAGGTTTCGTATTCCGGAATGGGGATTTGGGCCGTATTCATGATCCATTCTCCGACGCCTTCCACCGTTTTGCCGCGGTAGCGACCGGCGGGCACGGCGTAGGCTCCCCAGTGAATGAACATCCCGAATTTGGCATCCCGCCACCAGCTCATCCGCTCGTCGAAGGCTTTTTTTGATTCCAGCAGATAATTGTCGTGTGGTCGGTAATAGATGCCCACTTCCCGGATGACGGGACAAGCCATAGCATCGGTGATGCGTATTCGCAGGCGGTCGGTAGTGGTCGTCGGGATGCGTATCCACCGTTTGTTGCCAATGGAAGTAGCTTCCCCAACGGTTTGCCAGTCACCCTCCAGCCAGGCATCGACGGCAACGGCTTCGACCCGTTGCCCGAGGGGGATGTATTCTTCGAGCTCGACCACATTAAAGGTCTGCGCGTCCGGCCATCTCAAGGTAAAGGAGCCCGTAGTGTCTTCATCTTTGGTCGCCCAGTAGGTGTCGGGGTCCCCGTCGTTTAGGTTTGCTTCCGCAAAAACCGCAGCACGACTACGGGTATCCCCGGACGATATTTTGGCGGAAGCCACCAGGTTATCCGAGAAGGTAGCATCCAGACGCTGCCGCAGCTGCATCAGAGCCGCCGAATCATTTTCGTGGACGAGGCCCCGGCGATCGACCGGCAGGTTGAGCAGTAAGTTGGCGTTGCGACCTACCGAATTGTAGTAGATGAGCTCGAGGTGATCGGCACTTTTTACCTGATCGTCCTCGCTGGCGTGGTAGTACCAGCCCGGACGGATGGAGACATCAACCTCGGCGGGGAGCCAGTGAGTCCCGTTTTTATTGCCCGACCGTAGCTCTACGTAGCGGGGGGTACCGGGGAAGTAGTCGTCGCGGTTCAGAGTCGCCCAGTTGGTCGGGTTGGCGAACCCCTTTTCGGTACCCACCCAACGAATATCGGGGCCGGCATCGCTGAAGATCACCGCATCGGGTTGGTGCTCGCGCACGGTGGCAATAAAGCCTCCCCAGTCGTAGGGTTGCTTACCCTTATATTCGGGCCCGACTGCCCCGTCGAACCAAACCTCAAAAATATCTCCGTAATTGGTGAGCACTTCGGTGAGTTGCTTCATGAAGTACTCGTTATAGCCGTCGGTGCCGTACACCGGGCTGTTTTGATCCCAGGGCGATAGGTAGACACCCATTTTGAGGCCATACTCCTGGCAGGCTTCCGCCAAATCTTGTAGCACATCACCCTGGCCATCCCGCCAATCACTGCTGGCCACATCGTGATCGGTGTATTCCGAATCCCAGAGGCAGAACCCGTCGTGGTGTTTGGCGGTAATCACAATACCTTTCATGCCGGCTTCTTTGGCAATCCGCGCCCACTGCCGGCAGTCGAGTTCGGTGGGGTTGAACAGGGAGGGCGGTTCCTCCCCGTGCCCCCATTCCTCCCCGGAAAAGGTGTTCATATTGAAGTGAACGAAGGCGTAGTATTCCATATCGTGCCACGACAATTGTCGCTCGGAAGGGGTGGCACCAAAGGGCTCGGGTGGCGACACTTCTTTGGTGCAGGCCAGTGATAGCGTAAGCAAAAACAAGCAACAGTAGCGAGAGTAGGTCATGATGGTGTCTTTGTTGGAAAACTACAAAGTCCTAAAAAATAAAAAGCATTTCATATCAAAGTTTATGGAGCGAAGGTTGAGGTTTAGATTCAGGTTAAGGCTATTGACCAGGAATGCAGAATCATCTTTATGGGAATTCCAACGCTTTGGTAGCTGACAGAATCTATCGGTTTTTGCCGAAAGGCGCAATGCGGATACGGTAATCAAAGGAGTCGAAACCTTAATTGTCTGGCTGTTTTACTATCTTTTGAAACAAGAACAAAAAACAGAGACTATGCGCATACCTGTATTTCTATTTGCCCTGCTTTTTACGTTGACAAGCTGGGCCCAAAACAATGAAGAACCTGTACAATTAGAAGATGTGAGCCTGTCGGGTCTTAAGTTCCGGAGTGTCGGCCCGGCCATTACCTCGGGCCGAATTGCTGATTTCGCAGTTAACCCCGAGCAACCCAAGAAGTACTACGTCGCCGTCGCATCCGGTGGCGTCTGGAAAACCGAGAACGGAGGGGTCACCTTTACTCCCCTATTTGATAGTCAACCGGTATATTCGACCGGAGTGGTAACTCTGAGTCCCCACAACTACGATGAAGTTTGGGTTGGTACCGGGGAGAATAACGGCCAGCGAAGTGTTGCCTACGGCGATGGTGTCTATAAATCGATGGACGGCGGTAAATCCTGGAAAAATATGGGGTTGAAAGAATCAAATCACATTGGCTCCATCATCGTCGACCCCGAAGATCCGAACCGCGTGTACGTGGCTGCTATGGGCCCCCTGTGGAGCGAAGGCGGTGAACGCGGAGTCTACATCTCCGACGATGGCGGGGAAAGCTGGCGTAACACCCTGGAGATTGATGAGCACACCGGAGTAAGTCAAATCGTTCAGCATCCCGATAATCCCAATGTATTATTCGCCGCCGCCTACCAGCGCCGCCGGCATGTATTCACCTATTTTGGTGGTGGCCCCGGATCGGCCCTTTACAAAAGCACCGACCGCGGAGAGACCTGGGTGAAATCCCAGCGCGGGTTCCCCGGTGGTGATCTGGGCCGGATCGGGCTCGCCATCTCACCGGCGAATCCGGATATTACCTACGCCATTGTAGAAGCGGCCGGTGATAAAGGTGGATTTTACAAATCGACCGACATGGGAGCCAGCTGGCAGCGTCAGAGTGGATACAGTACGTCCGGTTTATATTACCAGGAGATCATTGCCGATCCGGTCGATCCCGACCGCGTATATTCCATGAATACCTACATGCAATACACCGATGATGGGGGCAAGACTTTCCAGGCCGTTGGCGAGGGCTATAAGCACGTGGACAACCACGCCCTCTGGATCGACCCGGAAGATCCAGAGCATCTATTGGCGGGTTGTGATGGCGGTATTTACGAATCCTACGACCGTGCCAGCACCTGGCACTATAAACCCAACCTGCCGGTCACGCAGTTTTACAAAGTGGCCCTCGACAACGATGAGCCTTTCTACAATATTTATGGAGGTACCCAGGATAACTTCAGCATGGGCGGTCCTTCCCGCACGATCTCGGAGAATGGTATCGCCAACCACGAGTGGTATATGACCCACGGCGGCGATGGCTTCGAATCTCAGGTCGACCCGAAGAATCCGGATATCGTTTACGCACAGTCGCAATACGGCGGCTTGGTACGCTACGATCGCAGTAGTGGCGAAGAATTAGGGATCAAACCCATGGCCCGTGAAGGCGAAAATGCCTACCGCTGGAACTGGGATGCCCCCCTGCACGTGAGTGCGCACGAAGATGGACGAATATATTTCGCTGCCAATAAGCTATTCCGCAGTGACGATCGCGGTGACAGCTGGGAAGTGATCAGCGATGACCTGACCCGCCAGATTAACCGCAATGAATTACCCGTGATGGGTCGAATCTGGGGCATGGATGCCGTGGCCAAACACCAATCGACCTCCCCCTACGGAACCATCGTGGCCTTTCATGAGTCGCCCCTGAACGAGGAAATCCTTATCGTCGGTACCGACGACGGGCTGATCCAGATCACCACCGACGGAGGAGATACCTGGCGGGAAGTCGACAATATTCCCGGGGTACCCGAACGCACCTACGTTAACTTTGTACTGGTCTCCCAGCACGATCCCAGCACCATGTATGCGGCTTTCAACCACCACAAATACGGAGACTTCAAGCCCTACGTGTACAAATCGACTGATATGGGAAATACCTGGGAAGCCATCCAGGGTAACCTGCCGGAAAAGGGGTCGGCCTACAGCCTTGCCGAGGACCACGAATCGGAGGATCTGTTGTTTGTAGGTACCGAGTTCGGGGTGTTTTTCACAGCGGAAGGTGGTAACACCTGGAAGCAATTAAAAGGAGGCTTGCCTACTATTGCCGTACGCGATATGGCCATTCATCCGCGCGAAGACGATTTGGTGTTAGCTACTTTCGGCCGGGGATTTTACGTGTTGGACGATTACAGCAGTCTGCGTACCCTCCCCGATGTACTCGACGAGCCAGGCACCATTATGACTATACGCGACCCCTGGTTGTATTTGGAAAAACAGCCACTGGGGCGTTCGGGTAATGCTTTCCAGGGCCATTCCTATTATCGGGGCGACAATCTGGGGCCGGTGGCTATGATCAACTACTACGTGAAGGAGTCACCAATGACCAGGGAGGCCGAACGCAAAAAGGCCGATAGCCAGGCCCGTAAGGATGAAGAAGCAGGAGTGATACCTACCTACGAAGAACTGCGAGCTGAGCGCAATGAGCGGGCCCCCTACCTGTTGTTTACAATTACTGACGACGAGGGTAATATCGTCCGCAAGCTCAAACAATCGCCCCGCGCCGGCCTGCAACGCATGGAATGGGATATGCGCTACGCTTCGGTTGATCCGGTTCGTCCGGGGCGCAACCGGTCGGGAAATCTGGTCGCTCCGGGTGACTATTCCGTAACTATGGAATTATATCACCGCGACGAATTTATCCCGATGGGGTATGCGACATCCTTTACAGTGAAGGCCCTCGATAATACAGTATTACCTGCTCCCGATCGGGACGCTAAGACGGCCTTCCAACGCGAGGTAGCTATGATGAACCAGGAAGTATCGCGGGTAAATAATCGCCTGGGCGAACTCGCGGATCAATTACGCCATATTGAAGCAGCTATTCTGCAGACAGAGAAGGATCAAAAGGGGCTCTTCCGGGCCTATCAGGCTGTGGCCGATACCCTGACCAGCATCCGGGAAGATCTGAACGGAGACCCCGTAGCCCGCGCCCTGGAAATCGACCAGGAACCGACGGTCAGCAGCCGGATCCGCACGATCAACTATCAGCAATCTAACACCACGTCGGCTCCAACCAAGACCCACCGGGATAATCTGGCGATCGTGCGTCGGCAGTTTGCTCCCATCAAGCAGCGGGTAATGGATTTGCTCGATGAGCAATGGCCTGCGTTGATGGAGCGGTTGCAGGAGGCCGGGGCGCCTTATGTGCCGTATACTTTGAAATACTGAGGAGACTGCCTTATAAATAAAAAATAGAGCGTGCCGGGATTCATTACTGGATCCCGGCACGCTCTATTTATGAGCACTAAACAAATGAGTAATGGTAAAGGAATTGAACGAATTATTAACTACGATGTCTCCGGCCCTGGATGAGAGAGCGTTTGTATATGTGGTAACATCTGAATCAGATAGGACTCAGGGACAGGATGCGTTCGCCATCATCCGTGAAAAGGAAGGCACCACCTTTATTCTGGAGAGAAACAGAGCCGACTATGCTGATTTACCCTACGCCTTCGTGGCAGCCCGAATTACGTTACGAGTGCATTCCGATCTGGAAGCAGTGGGATTAACCGCTGCCGTGTCGCGGGTTTTGGCGGAAGCCGGAATCAGTTGTAATGTCGTGGCCGGGTATTTTCACGACCATTTGTTTGTACCTTTCCGGCAACGTGAACAGGCCATGGCCTGTCTGCAAGACCTATCTAGGACCGGCCTTTGAATACAACCCAATCTGGATGAATACCTATCATTCGCGGTCCATTGTCTGGGTGGAAAAAATGGAAGGTACAAAAGTAGCTTATGGATTTGCAGCGTCGTTTCGAGCAATTAGTAGACACTTATCCGGGGGATAAGCCCGGTTGGGCCGACATTGAGCGGGCCTATTCTGGTAAGGGCCGCCACTACCACACCCTGGAGCATTTGGAAGCTATGTTCCAATGGGCCGATCAGGTGTCGGATCAACTGGACGACCGGGAAGTGATCGATTGGGCCATTTTCTATCACGACATCGTGTATAATGTCTTTCGCAAGGACAATGAG
>JASBTH010000091.1 GCA_030148525.1 Saprospiraceae bacterium
GGATCCTACACTACCGCCCTGCGGACCCGGATAAATGTAGTTGACTACCGGATACTTTTTAGTCGGGTCCAGATCGCCGGGAGTGAACATCAGGCCGTACAGATCGTATTTGCCATCGGCTGATTGGACGGTGATCGGACGGGGCGCTTGCCAGCCTTTTGCCGTAAGGCGCGAAATATCCGTTTTCTCCAGGGTCTCGATCAATTCCCCCTTCTGGTTGCGGAGCACGGAAACGGGCGGCACATCGGGTTGGGAATAATTATCGACAAAGTATTGATAGTCCGGAGAGAACTGGACGCGGTGATTACCATCTTCGGGCGTGAGCAGTTTCAGGTTGTCACCCGACATATCCACCCGGTACAGATGGCTGAAATAGGGATTACGTCCCGCTTCCCGGCCATTGGCTTCGAAGAAGAGGACGCCATTTTCCTGATCGATATGCTCGAGGCGGGTGACCACGAAGTCGCCCTTGGTGATTTGGTGCTTAAGCTGGCCGTTTTTCGCATCGTACAGGTACAAGTGGCCCCAGTTATCGCGTTCCGAATACCAGATGATCTCATCGCGGCCCTCCAGATAATGCCAGTTAATGGCTCCCTGACCTGACTCGTACTGGGTGGCCACTTCCTCTTTAAGGATGTCCCGGACTTTTCCGGTATTGGCATCTGCGATCCGGAGTTGCGCTATTTTATGGTCGCGGGAAGAGGAGACAAAGACCAGCTCCTCGCCGCCATTGATCCATTGATTGTCATCAAAAACACCGGTACAGGAAATGTCATCGCACAGGGTGCCGCGCCGGTCATCCGGGGGCATGTCCAGGCGCACCATTTTACCGTTATCCACTTCGATGATGACTCGCTCAATCTGGATGATTTTCTCATCTTCGGGCAAGGGATACTTCCAGCTTTTCAGGGTGGGCGCGCCGACATTGGTAGTCACCAAGTGCATATCCGACACGTGTCGCTGATCTTGTTGGAAGGTAGCAACCTTTTTGGAATCGGGCGACCACAATACGACTGGCCTTTCGCTCTGCCGCCAGCCAGCATTATCGGTCGCGTAGCCATAATTCTCGATTCCGTCGGTGGTGAGTTGTTTTTCCTCACCGCTGTCGAGGTAACGCACCCACAGATTCCAATCCCGAATGAAAACCACCTTGCTCTGGTCGGGGGAGAGGATTTCGGTTCGCCAATTGTATTCGGGGCCATCGGGCTCTTCCTCCAGTACTTCATCTAATGCTGCCCTAGAATCAAAGGTGGACCTTTGCTGATTGGCAATGTCGTAATGCACGAACTCTTGCCCATCCTCCGTCAGGATACGGTACCAAAACGCGTCGTCGGAAACCCAGTTGGGTCGTACATTCATCCGGTCGATGTACGGGGCCGTATTGAACGACAACTGGTCGGCTGCCTGTTGGTAGTTTTCGGTAGTGACCTGATCCTGGGCGAATACCCATACCGGCAGAGCAATAGCGAGAAGAAGAAAGATGGTTTTTAATGGCATTGGACTCGGTTTGATTTCAATTGGAATTAACATATTCTTTTTGATAATCCTAATGTACTACTTTTCACGATAGGCCAATGTTCCCAATAAATAACTAAATGCCGATTTTAAAATGGTCTATTTCTCAAGTATACGCACTACAAGGGCACCTGATGAACTACCCAAAAAACTGGCCAATAAATCCCACCAATCAGCAGATTGATTATCCATAAATAACTGGATAACCTCCCCGATTACAAGAATTACAAAAGAATACATAAAGGCATTTATCGCTTTACTACTTACAATATAAGTAAGCCAAAAAACGAATGTGATGCCTGCAAATAAATTCGGTACAGAACCCAATAAAATGGTAAGCAAGGGTGTGTTTGCCTGAATAGCATCACGGAGTAGACTAACAGATAACATCCATATTATAAAAAATATGATCGTTAAACCTAGAAAATTCTTATTGTCATTAATATTAATGCGCTTAGAAAAGGCATCCCTGAACATGGAATTATCGTTCACTGTTTTCAAGTATTCATCAACGGGATTAATAGTAATTCAATCCTTTAATTGTATTATAGCCTCTTTCTAACATAGGTTTTTTATCCGAACACTCTATGCCTATAAAAAGGGAAAGTTGATAATTTAGCAATGGTTTAATGCTCAGGAAGAAACTCATCATCGGAAGGCCTTTTTTCCATCTCTTTCAGGTCGAGACGTTCCAGATCATCAAGAAGATCTTTTTCTTCCTTTATGCGCTCACGCAGAGCTCTTTTCCGCTTCAATTTTTCCACTTCTTTTTCCAGCTCTTTTTCTTCCCAGTCGGGGCTAATGCCGAAAATGTCTAAATGCTCCGTTCCGAACGTTTTGAAATAGTGGGTGAGTACACCGATACCCCAACTCAAAGCCACAATAATGACCGGAAGCAAATTGCCCTCAGCTTCGAAATACATGATAGCGTACAGCATGCCAATAACACACACGTAAGCGATAAGGTGGGAGAAAAAACCTTTTTTGCGTTTTACCTTTTTATTTGCCTCTTGGTACACTTTTTCATCTTCCATTGTGACAGGGTTTTGCTCTGTACGAAACCTAATACTGAATTAGCCACTCCGAATATAGACACTCTATCCCAACTAATGTACCAGAAGCCCAACTAAGTGGTTTTGACTTAATTAAAACATGAGGCTAGGCTTATCTATAGTACTAATTCCTTCACAAGATTGAGGGTTTCGGTACAGATCATTTCCGCATTTTCCTTTTGGCTAAAAATCCTAATATGGTCTTCTTCCAGAAAATAGGTCTGACCGCTCGGAGAAAGAGCTGCTACTTCTTCCTGCATTTTTCGTCTTTCCGTTTTGGTAAACTCAGGGGCCAAACCCATTTTCAAAAGTGCCGCTTTATTCAAGTCCCGGCAAATACCCGTGTGGGTTTATTACCAAAGTCGGTAATCGCCAGCAACAACCCAATGGCCGCAAAGGTCCGTTGAACCCATTTTGAAAAGGTTTTTATTGGTTTCTAGATTTTAATTTGTCCGGTTCTCGGGAAAGGCTAGACTATGACCAGCTATGCGTTAATACTGTCAGCTATTTTTAATTCCATCTCATACTGATTAATTATATTTTGCAATTCCAAAGAACGGATAAAATCAATTTTATCTGTTAGCCGCTTATCCACATTTATAATTTTAACTTCATCTACAACTTGTCCAATTCCGTCAAAAAGCCTTCCCCAGCTTTTCTTATCAGTGTTAAATATATCAAATTGAGCCAAATAATGTTTTTCTGGATGAACAACGAAATACGATTCGGGCGTATTATCCTTAATTACTTCATAAAGATCATAGTTATCCGCAATAATTGTCTCTCTTTGAAAATCCCACGAATATAATTGCTGATTTGGCAACGTCTCCCAATTATAATCAATAGTTGACATCTTCCTCAACTCAACTTGTGGCTCTCTCCCGCCTTTTATTCTGCCTGCATAACACTTGTACTCTTTACAAATTTCAAAACCAACTCCTTTATAAGCCTTAATTGCTTTTTCATTTTCTGTAATTTCTTCAAGGATGCTTCTTTCAATGCCATGTTTTCGTAAATCAATTATAGCAAAATCGTAAATGGATTTAACTATTCTTCTTCCTCGGTATTCTGGAATTACT
>JASBTH010000099.1 GCA_030148525.1 Saprospiraceae bacterium
GCGATTTTCTTGGCTCGCTTTTCGGACAGCTCCAGGTTGTATTGATCTTCGCCTATATCATCGGCATAGCCATTGATCTCAACCCGGACGATTTCTTTATCCTGGATGCGATCTACGAAATCCTGGAGTTTGGGTATTTCCTCGTAAGTCACCTTGTCGGAATCGAATTGAAAAAAGATGGTGTGGAAGTATCGCCGGGTGGTTGTAATTCGCTTGGGCGGCACTTCTTCACTTTGAGTGGTGTCCGGTGGAGGAGGGGGCAGGTTTTTGGGTACCAGGTTGATATCGACGGGATAAAACTCCTTATTGTTCCATTCCGGTATGTCGAACTCATTATCGTAGGGCCGGTAAGCTTCGGTTTCATCGATGCCAATGGGCAGGTAACTATTTGCCGGCAGGCACAGGAAAAAACGCCCGTCCGGTTCCGTGCGCAGGGACTCCCGCCCGGCGAATTGAACGCGAACTTCAAGCCCTTTCCCGGTCAGCGAATCGCGGACGTAGCCCTCTACGAAGGTCATGGGGTCACTGGTCAGAGCCTCCGAAAGTTCTACTACGTAAATATCCATACCACCAAAGCCACCCGGACGATCGGAGGCAAAATAACCGGTTCGTCCATCGGCACTGAGGAAGAAGCCGAGTTCCCGGTAGGCGGTGTTTACCTTAGGGCCCAGGTTAACGGGATCAGTCCATATTCCGTTGGAGGTTTGGCGACTCATGAAAATATCCTGATCGCCCCGTCCCAGATGCCCGATGGAACAAAAATAGAGGGCGTTTCCATCGTTGGTGATAAAGGGCGATTCTTCGTCTTTTTCGGTATTGATGGGCGCTCCCATATTGATGGGTTCACTCCAATAGCCATTTTCGTTTAGCCGGCTGTACCATATATCGGTACCACCCAGACCACCGGGACGGTTACTGGCGAAGTACAGTGTCCGGCCGTCGCAGGAAATAGAAGCTTGGGATTCCCATTTATCGGAATTGGATGCCCCTTCCAGTGGGGCTACCCGTTCCACGACATCTTTGCGGACGGTGGCTTCCCATATATCGCAGGGCCCGAGCACTTCCTCCCGGTTACAAGCCGTAAAGAACATTTTGCGGCCGTCGCGGACCATGGTGCTCATTCCCTCGTTGACATCGGTATTGAATGGCTCGCCCACAGCCCGTGTATTGCGCCAACGATCGTTCTCGAAGTTACTCACGTAAAGGTTTTCATCCGAGCGGAATCCACGCCGCTTGGTGAAAAAAAGCATGCGCTGGTCGTTGCTCAGAAACGGGAAATACTCGTCGAAACGCGAATTGATAGCGTTGCCGAGGTTGTATACCTGCACATTGGTTTGAAAGGTACTGCTATCCTGACTGACCTGGCAAGCTTCAATGGCAGCGGGTAGCCTTGCCAACAGGTCTTGTTCCAGCTCCTGCTCCTTTTCGCCATTAACGGTAAACTCCACGGTGGATACTTCCTGCAGTTGATCGAATTTATCGAAATAAAAAATAGCAGTGTTGTAATCCCCGATACGGTAATAAGCCTCTGCTATTTGGTAGTACAATACACGGGAAAACCGGGGGTCTTTCTCGATGATTTCCAGGTACTGGCTCAGGGCCAGTTTGTACCGGTTCTCCAGGGCATGTACCAGTCCGATCCCCCGTTGGGCTGCGCGCAGGTCGGGCTTGATCTTTAAAGCACGCTCAAAGGACCTTATAGCTTTATTGTATTTTTTCTGGAGGAGTGCCTTTTCTCCGGCCCGATAGTGTTCGATGGCCAGACTCATATCTTCCTGGGCACAGGCAATGGTCGGGCTTAGGCAAACCATCAAGGCAGCGAGAAAAAAGGAGACGAGAAATGCATTCGTAAAACGGGGTATTGGTAGACTTCTCGGCATAGGCTGTTAAGTTTCTTGCGTTAGCTTTTGGGAGCTCTTACAAAATAACATTTCCGGTCGGCCTAAAAAAGGTCTTGATATCCATATTGTCTTATACGGGTGAGGTTTTGCCCCTCATTCATTTAGCAAACAGATCGGCCCCGACCTCAGGTTCTTATAAAATCGTCTCTCCGGGCGTACTTCGCCACCGGAAAGAGCGATTATCCAGAGCGCGATGAATGGCCAGAATACCGTCCAAATGATCGTATTCGTGCTGTATAAGCTCGGAAAGGTCCCCATTCAGGTTCCAGGTATGATCTTGCCAATCCAGGTCTTTAAACTGCAACTGACAGGATCGGTGACGCTCCAGGCGTACCAATAGATTGGGAAAACTCATACAATCGTCCCACAGCCTTATTTTATCTTCACTCAGGTGGGTAAGCTGTGGATTGATAATCGCAACCGGTTGATCGATGTTCAACACGATCAGTCGTTTACTGACTCCTACCTGGGGGGCTGCAATGGCTCGTCCCGCGCCGTATTTTTGCCGAAAGGCAAGGATGAGGGATGCCATATCAGTCACGAGTGAACGAAGGGAGGCAATGTCCTTCCGCTCGATGGGGGTACACACCTCATAGAGGCGTGGATCGCCCAGCAAAAGGATATCCGAAAGATCCATACGTATAGATTGGTCTCGAAACCGGGGGCGTTGAAATTATTCCTCTACTTTACCAGTAGCAGAACGCATCATTACGACCACATCCTTTCGCTTGCCGTTAGTGATAACGGGAACCGGTTGCATTTCCTCGAAAATGTACATGCCGGCAAAAATGATGTCGCCTTCCAGTGCAAAGTTTCCATTCTCATCCAATTGATCGGGTTCGTAGGGAATGGCAAAATCCAGCGGTATCTGATTACCCTCCGTCAGGAAGTCGATAGCGGAAATGACCTTTGCGTCACCCGTTTGATTCAGATCGACCAAACGCATCCGGACCTCCGCATCGGGGGGCAGGGATTTGCGTTCCCGATACGAAATAACGCCGCTAATAGTGGTCTGATCCTTCCGGATACCATTGTTGGTGCCGGCATCACCACCTTTTGGCTGACAACCGAAAAGCAAAGCGAAGAATAGGGTACTTACCCAAATGTGCATTCGACTCATGGATAAACGTATTTTTGACTGCGAAGATAAGGGGATTCTTCGATCAACTCATCACTTTTTTCAGCGCACTGTTGAAGGTATCTACTTCCTCCAAACTTCCCGTACTAATCCGGCACCAGTCGAGGTAGGGCGGGAACGGGCGTCCTACCTGTACACCGGCCTGTAGCATTTTATCACCAAAATCAGCAATTGACTGGCCGGTCTTGAAGAAGATGAAATTCGTTTGTGAGGGTACGTATTCCATGCCCAGACCATCGAGGGTGCCGT
>JASBTH010000101.1 GCA_030148525.1 Saprospiraceae bacterium
CCGGGCCGTTTTGGAAGCCCTGGAAGAGGAAACGGAAAACCGATTTGATATCAATCTGCGCAATCAGGCGGTGCTGTCCCTGCGGGAAGAGCTCATCGAGGTAAACGAACAAATCGCTGCCCTCGAATTGGAGGAGGGGCCCAACCTGGAACGTCGGGAGGCTTTAGTGGCCCGACGTATCATGCTGGAAAATAAGCTGGAAGACCGCATTGATTCCCTCTACGTGTACGAGCGCAATAGCGAGGGTATTGAGATCGAAAGACTCCTGGAAGATTGGTTGAAAACAGTGATTGAATACGAAAGTGCCGGAGCCCGGCTACGCGCCATGGAGGAGAAACAACGGGATTTCATGAAGGAATACCGCCGGTTCGCACCACTCGGAGCCACCCTCAAGCGCATTGAACGCAAGATAGCCGTCAACGAAGAGGCCTATCTGGAGATTCTGCACCACCTCGGCCTGGCCCGCCTGAAGCAGCAGAATGCCGATATGATGGCGGACATGAAGGTGCTCGACCCCCCTCAAATACCTATCGAACGCAGTCCGACCAAACGCAAAATACTGGTCGTTGTGATTACCCTCTTCGGCGGCATCTTCACTGTGCTGGCTATTTTTGTGCTGGAATTACTTGACCGCCGCATCAAGAATACCACCAAGCTGACCCAACTGACCAAACTCGAAGCCGCCGTAGTTTTTGCCCGTGAGCAGGCAACCCCTAAATTCGATTTTGAAAAGCTCCGGTATCGATCCTCGCGCTACATGGTTGACAATATCACCGGAGCCCTGCCGCCTTATCAGCACTTCCGGCCCGGTATCATTTTACTGCTTAGTCACTGGGATGAGGAGGGGAAGAGTTACGTTCGCCGGCAGATCATGGAGCAACTTACCGACAACGGGCACTTTTGCTACAGTATGGTGTACAATCTGGAGGATGTGGCCGATGAAGGTTATCCCTACCTGATATTAAATCCGCGCAGCCTCAACGATTGTAAAAGTTACGAAGAGTACCTGCGGATCCATCATCCCGCAGTCTACCAAAAGGGTGGCTACGCCCTGGTGGAAATACCCTCCGTATCGGATGGCATTACCAACACCGCTTTACTACAGAGTGCCGATTTGGTGTATCTGATCGTGGACGCGACCCGCACCTGGAATCAGGCTGATAAGACATATTTGCATAAACTCAATCAGGTCATCGATAAAAAACTGTATCCGGTGCTCAATAAAGCACATCCGGATAATATGGAAGACTTCATCGGCGAAATCCCGAAAAGGCGAAACGGTATTGTCCGCTTCGTAAAGCACCGATTGCTCAAACGCTACGTATAATGCATCGATTTCTCGATTTGTGGCATAAGTTACGCCGGTCGGATAACTTCTACTCACTGGCCGGAAACCTGGTGTATGCCGGCTTTAGCATGCTCACTTTTCTGCTGATGGTGCGCCTGCTCGACAAAGAACTTTACGGACGCTGGGTAATATACGTGACGGCAACGGCGCTGTTGGATATGCTTCGCCTTGGCCTGACGGGTACGGCAGCTATCCGCATGATCTCTACCAACGACGGGCTGGAGAGGGATCGCAGTATTGCCGCCTCTTATCATTTGAGTGTACTGACTACGACTGGACTGGCCGTTCTTTTTCTACCTGTTTATTTCCTGTTGGGGCCAGAATGGCAGGCCAGCTATTACGGGCCGGTTTTGTTGTTTTATCCGTTATTGGCCTTCGCAAATTTGCCTTTCCACCAGGCGACCATGATTTGCCAGGGGGCGATCAACTTTCAGCGACTGTTCGTAATACGCGGTTTGAATGGCTTTCTTATTTTTCTGGGTATCTCGGGCTATATTCTGGCCGTACCCAATCCGTCCTTATTTCACATTATCGGCATCCACGTCGGCATGAATGCATTATCCAGTTTATTGGCTTTCGCCAAAAACTGGGATGGTCACCAAACCTGGAGACACTGGAATGCAGGGATGCTGCGCAGGATCCTGCAATTCGGGTGGTACTCCACCGCAAGTTATGTGGGTAGTAATCTGCTCCGAAGTTCGGATACGGTAATCATGAGTTTATCGGCTGCTATGGGAGCACAGGCAATCGCCATTTACGCCATTCCTTTAAAGTTGGTGGAATTGATCGAAATTCCTTTGCGCAGCTTTACGGCAACCGCTTTTCCCAAACTGTCCAGAGCATTTCAGGAGAGTCGGGAGTCCTTCAACCGTATGCTCAGCGAGCAGTTGGTCGGTACGGCCATTCTGCTGGTGCCCATCCTGATCGTTTTGCTATTATTTGCCGACCCCCTGCTGACATTGATCGGAGGGGCTGAGTATGCCGATTCCCGTGATTTGCAAAGGACTCTGGTGTACATCATAACGGTATACATTTTATTACTGCCCTTCGACCGGTATTCGGGAGTCGCTCTGTTTGCATTGGATAAGCCCCAACTCAATTTCTGGAAGATCTGGCTAATGTTGGGAGCTAATGTGGTATTGGATTGTGTAGCCGTCTTCGTCTTTGCTTCCCTGCCCATGGTGGCCTGGGCTACAATCTTATTTACCGGACTCGGAATCCTGGTAGGATGGTGGTACATCTTTCGGGAAACGGCCTTCCCTGTTGGCTTGCTGTGGGAATCGGCAGGATCTATGTCAAAGCAGGTAAAAGGCCTACTGCAACGCAAAACTGTTTCCGGAGAAGGGTAAAAAAGCTTCGGATTTGCATCGAATACACAATAATCATCGTATACCAGGGTAGACGTCAATCAGCTTGACCGGAATATAAACTTCATGCAGCGCCCCCTCGAAAATAAATGGAGCCTGGTCCTTAAGGGACTGTTTATTAGCCTGTTGTTTCTGGCAATGGGTGGGGCCATTATGTTCTTTTCCGGCGCTAATCTGGCCGCAGGTATTCCCTTATTATTACTGCCCTTCATTGCCATTTTTCTGAGCGTAGTAT